>NZ_JBEPQT010000010.1:0-242322 GCF_040547985.1 Bradyrhizobium sp. LB14.3 | reverse complement strand
AGCCGGGAAAGCTACCTGGCGCGACCCATCAGGCGACCTCGGATCGTCATCGGCCACGGCGCCGCCAGGGTAACATCTGCAAGTGAGGCAATACGGGGGGTCAATATTGCAGGCCGAATGACATCCTCCAGCACTGGCGTGGCGGAGCCAGACCAGCACAACTGTCCTGCTTCGAGGGCATGGCAACAACGTCTTGGGCAATCAACAAGCAACGACGACTGTGGTGAAGTTCATACTCGACTTTGGAATCAGCTAGTAGTCTCTTTGAGGGGTTCACCGTGCTTTCTCTGCTACCATTCTTTGCGCCTTGCGGAGTCGCCAAGTGTTGAACGCAACGACCACTGCGCTTCTGCGTGCTGTTCTTGAGGAGGTTTGCGACAGTCTGCCCGGCAGCGAAACCGGCACTCGGGCCCATGTCGCTTCCAAGATCTTGGAGGCCGCCAACAAAGGTGAGATCACGGCGGAGCGCCTTCGGCACGTCGCAATGCAAGCTCTTCGCTCCGCGCCAACCATGTGGCGCTAGATACGGACAAGACCGATAGTGCTCATGTGAATTTCCAGGTCACGGTGTTGAAGATCCTTGTGAGCTACCCGAACGGCTTCGCATCCATGCCGGACCTCAAGCGAGACATGGCCATTTTGGCCACGAGCGGTCCGGATTGGGCGGCACGCACCAAACGAATGGGCGCCCGTGTGCCCGAGCTCGACCTTTTTACGCAGCAACTCGTCGAGCGCTTGAATGGAGGGTGGCGCATCACGGACAAGGGACGAGCGGTGCTCGAGCTGATGGAGCCGCGCCCTAGTACGCACCAACTCCAACCAGAGTACACGAGAGCTCCTGAGCTGCCATCGCCAGTGCCGGCAGGATCTCTTCCTGTCGAACTACGCCGGCGCGAGCCCGAACGACTGGGGCGGCGCCGGTCCTCCAGAGTCACTGATGGCTAGCGAGGTCGGCGCAACGATGCTGGACTCTCACGATCTCCGCCGACGGATGGCCCGCCGGATCTGATTGACCAGATAAGTGCCCCAAATGGTCATCATCTCGCCGACACGTGCCGTGCGCTTGCGCTCAGGGTACGTTGACCGGAGGCATGGCCGCAGTCGGGCGCAACACGAATTGTTCTCGCTGCTGCCCACGCGCTGCCAGGATAATCGCAAAAACCACCAGGAAAATCAGAGACCGAGTCATGACCAAGACTTACTTCAGAATCCATATCGCAATTATGAAACCCCTCACACCCGGGCCAAACGACGCCCGTCGCGCGCATAATATCGCGCCGCTCTTCAGGTCCCATTTGCTGAGCCGAAAGCAATAACGATTATTCGTGCCGCGACACGGCCGAGTAGCCTTGTGTGATGCTCAAAAAATGCATTTTCGAGGCGCAACAGCCGGAAATCTGTGCAAAATCAGGATAAGAACTGACGGCGCGGGCCCAGGAAAGGTCTGTTGCTATCAGGACCCCAACCAGGGGCGCTCATGCGCAAACATAATTGTGCTTCCGGCGCGCTCCTAGGGCTGACTGCAGCGGGACTATACTCCTATGTTCGAGCCTCTTCGCGTTCTTATGAAGCTTAAGTAATTTAAGACCTTGCTTCGCCTCTGAGGTCAAACGCAATAATTCTCTTTCGACTGCCGACTTGCCAGCGTGGCCGGCTTGATGTCGCTCGCAAACAGCTCTTCGGCTTCTTTTTTGACCAAATGATTTGAAGGCGCCGCTGAGCGGTGTGATCTTGATGCTTTGGAGCAAGCGACAAACAAAGCGCGTGCGTTTTGAACGAGAGCATTGGGTCACCCTTTTGGGTGTAAATGGAAAATGGTGGCGCGATTGCGTTCTCGTTGAGATTTCCGAAACTGGAGCCCGCCTACGCGTTGACGGGTCTCCAGACGTGCTCAAATCACGACACTTTTTCTTGCTACTTTCCCGAACTGGATTGGCGTTTCGCCGGTGCGAATTGGTCATGCTAGACGGCTCGGAAGCGGACGTTCAGTTTGTAGTCCTTAGCATTGCTGGCTTGAGCACTCCTAGGATCGGCCGCCGGTAACGAGGGGGAACTGCAAGTGAACCGCCCCGGGTTTGCCGGAGGCCATTTGGTTTAAGTTATGCCGCCATGGCGGGTTGTTCCAGCATGGCGTAGTAGCGTTGCTCGGCTTCGGCCGGCGGTATGTTGCCGATGGGCTCGAGGAGCCTTCGGTTGTTGAACCAGTCCACCCATTCCAGCGTCGCGAACTCGACGGCTTCGAAGCTGCGCCATGGTCCGCGCCGATGGATCACTTCGGCCTTGTAAAGGCCGTTAATGGTTTCGGCGAGAGCGTTGTCATAGGAATCTCCGACGCTGCCGACAGAAGGCTTGACACCAGCTTCAGCCAAGCGCTCGGTGTACTTAATGGAGACGTATTGGGCGGATTGGGCGGATTCAAACGGTCGTCGCAACACCAGGAGTTTGGAGGTTGCGATGAACGTTGTAAGGCGCAGATCGGCGCGGTCAGGACGAGCCCCGTTGCCGTCGCCAGGACGGCCCTCTGCTCCCGGGCGCGATGAACAGAATAAATTTTGGCTGGCGATTGCCGCTGGGTTAAGCAGCGAAGATGCTGCACTCGAAGCCGGATTGTCACAACCTGTCGGAAGCAGATTATTCCGAAAGGCGGGCGGCATGCCACCAGCGATGTTCAGATCTTCGGCAAAGGCTCTCTCCGGGCGGTATCTCTCGTTGAATGAGCGCGAGGAGATCGCACTTCTCAAGGTGCAGGGCCATTCCATACAGGAGATTGGACGTCGCCTGGGGCGGGCTGCTTCCACAGTCTCCCGTGAACTGCGGCGCAACGCGGCCACTCGCGGCGGCGGGTTGGGGTATCGGGCAATAACTGCCCAATGGCATGCGGATCGATCCGCCCGCCGGCCTAACCCGACCAAGCTTGCGCTCAATGCAACCTTGCGCACTTATGTGGAGGAAAGAGTTGCTGGCGGCGTCGTAGCCCCGACCGGCGCTCCCGTTCCTGGTCCCGTCGTTCCGTGGAAGGGGCGGCGGCATGGCCCGCGCAAGGATCGGCGATGGGCCAAAGCCTGGAGCCCTGAGCAGATTGCCCGACGCTTGCCGATTGACTTCCCGGACGACAAGACGATGCGCATCAGCCACGAAGCTATCTATCAAGCCCTCTTCGTTCAGGGCCGTGGCGCGCTACGCCGCGAGCTGACGGCCTGCTTGCGAACAGGGCGTGTGTTACGGATGCCCAGAGCGCGCGTACGCAGGCGAGGCAAGGGCTTTGTCTCGCCGGAGATCATGATCAGTGAGCGCCCTGCTGAAGCTGCCGATCGAGCAGTGCCGGGACATTGGGAGGGGGACCTTATCCTCGGTCTTGGCAGCTCGGCCATCGGCACGCTGGTCGAGCGCACGACGCGCTTTACGATGCTCTTGCACCTTCCACGGTTGGCGGGGCATGGCGAAGCTCCGCGCGTGAAAAACGGACCAGCCCTTGCGGGACATGGGGCCGAAGCCGTGCGCGACGCGATCACGCGCACCATCATCACTTTGCCCGAAGAGCTGCGCCGTTCGCTAACCTGGGATCAGGGAGTCGAAATGGCTCAGCACGATCGTCTCAAGATCGATGCGGGTATCCAGGTCTACTTCTGCGACCCGCAAAGCCCATGGCAGCGCGGCACTAACGAGAACACCAACGGGTTGCTGCGGCAGTACTTCCCGAAAGGCACGGACCTGAGCATCCACAGCGCCGAGGAGATATCCGCTGTGGCAGCAGCCCTCAATGCCCGACCGCGGAAGACACTAGGCTGGAAAACGCCGGCGGAGGCGCTTGACGATCTTCTGTTATGAGTGAAAGTAACTGGTGTTGCGACGACCGTTTGAATCCGCCTTGGCTGCCCCTGTCGCTGTGGTGCACGAGCCCGCCACGATGGACCGGCCTTCGATCATGCAGTGCCTGCTCCAGCGCATCGAGCACGAAGCCTGCATGCGCCGTGCGCGAGGCTCGCCAGCCCACGATCCTGCGGGCATAGGCGTCGATCACAAAGGCGACGTAGACAAAGCCGGTCCAGGTCGCGACATAGGTGAAGTCGGAGAGCCAGAGAACGTTCGGCCTTGGCGCCTTGAACTGGCGGTTGACGTGATCCAGCGGGCATGGCGCGGCCTTGTCGCTGATCGTGGTCTTGATCGGTTTGCCGCGGATAACCCCTTGCAAACCCATGTCCCGCATCAATCGCAACACCGTGATAACGGGCAACATCGAAGCCTTCGCGCTTGAGCTGGCGCCAGACCTTGCGCACGCCGTAGACGGAGAAGTTTTGATGGAAGACGCGCCGAACCTCGATCTTCAGTGCGGCGTCCTGCCTGGCGCGCGCCGACCGCTTGGCCGGATCGCGCCGTTTGGCCACATGGACATGGTAGGTCGAGGGGGCGATCGGCAGCACCTTGCAGATCGGCTCGACCCCATGCGCCCCCACGATGATCGTCAATGAAGGCGATCATGGCTTGGACCGGCGGTCGAGCTCCGCCATCGCAAAATAAGCGCTCGCCTTGCGCAGGATCTCGTTGGCCTGCCGAAGCTCGCGGTTCTCCCGTTCCAGGGCCTTCAGCTTCTCGGCCATCTCAGTCGGGACGCTGGTCCGCTGCCCGCTGTCGATCTCGGCCTTCTTGACCCAGTCATGCAGCGTCTGCGGTGTGCAGCCGATCTTGGCCGCGATCGATGTCACCGCCGCCCAGCGGGACGGATGCTCGCTGGCGTGATCCAGAACCATCCGAACCGCTCGGGTCCGGACCTCGGGTGAGAACTTGTTCGTCGTCTTGCTTGTCATGGCTCCATCCTCTCAGGAGTTGGAGCCTCCGGCAAACCCGGGGCGGTTCACTTGGTCAAGTAGCCAAGTTGAACGACAGATTGCGAACAGCATACGCGTAAGCGACAATGTATGATCTAGCGAAATGAGACCCTCTCGAAGCAATGCGTGATCCTCGTCTCCAAATATGCCTCAACCCAATATTAAGCCCAATCTGGGTTAAATCGTTGGACACCACACGCCAGCCGCTTATCTTTCCTTTGCTGAAAGATAGTCGAATGCTGAAAGAACGTGGCAGCGGACGACATCGATGATTTCCTCGACGGGAACATGTTCGTCGATCGCGCCCATTCCTCGCGGAGCCGGCCCGTAGACCACGGCGGGCACCCCGCGGTTGCGCCACAGCCGTGCATCGGTGCTGCCAAGGCCCGGAATGAGCTGCGGCGGTGCGCCAGCTATCATTGCGGCATTCGTGGCAACGATCTTTACGAACTCATGGTCGGGTTCGGTCCAGTTCGGCTCGCTCGCCATCATGATATCGTAAGTGAAGCCGTGCGTTTCGCGCAGCTTCTCGATGTAATCGAGCGCGTCTTGAATGACCACGCCCATGGGAAGGCGGAAATCGACTTCGAAAGTGCATTGTGACGCGATCATGTTGACGTTCGTCCCGGCATTGATCCGGCCGACGTTCATCGTCACGCGCCGCGCGTTTCGAGAAGCCCCTGAGCCGAAAGCGCGGTCGTATGCTGCCCCTGCATTAGTCAGGGCCATGACGATGCTGGGCGGTTCCTGGAAGTCGAAGTCCGCAAACTTGCGCAGATCTGCGATCACGGTTGAACTTTGATCCACTGCACTCGGGCCAATGTGCACGTAGGCGCCATGACCACCCTGCGTTTCGACCTTGAAGCGCAGCCACAACATTCCCTTTTCGCCGAGGCGCACCGTATGACGGCTGCTGGGCTCGCCGACTAGAACGGCGGTTCCAGTGATCTCCTCCGGACAAACCTCGAAGAGGTGACGAGTGCCGTTGGGTCCAAAGGTCTCTTCGTCGGAGACGACGGCTAGGGTCAGGCGTCCATCGAGTTGCCCCTCGACCATTGCGTGCGCGTAGGCGTAGGTGATGATCGATGCCATCGTTCCGACCTTCATGTCAGCCACGCCGCGCCCGTAGATCGCGCCGTCGCGCTCCTGCGCGGCCCACGGATCAATGCTCCATTGCGCCGAATCCGGCACCGGAAACACATCGATATGCCCGTTGAGCACCAGATGCCTGTCTTGCCCGCCGAATGTCGTCGTCGCAACGAGGTTTGGCATCGTTTCGTCGCGGTTTTCCAGGCGGTAAGGGACGTTCCGGGCGTCGAGGAAGTCACGGACGCACTGCATGGACGAGCGCGTGTCGCCTGGAGGGTTCGGCGATTTTGCCCTGACGAGATCTCTCACGAAGTTGAGGATCGCCTCGCGATCCGCCTCGATTCTCGCGAGCAACGCCTGCCGCTTGATGTGGTCCACTTTCGATGCCCTTTCGCTCTCGCCTTCAGCCGAGTCTGTGAACGCAGGTCGTGTCGATCCGCACGTTCACCTCATCTCCCCGCACGGGAATCTTGGAATGTCGAAAAAACGACTGCATGAGCAGCCCCTCCCCCGATATTGAGAGGACTAGCCGCGTCACCCCGCCAGTAAAGACGGCACTCGTCACACGGGCCGGTATGCTGCCGGGGCCGTCACCGATGCTCACATGCTCTGGCCTGATGATCAGTGCGGCTGTGCCGCTATTGCCTGGGAAAGGGAAGGAGAGTCCTCGCTCGGAGGTGAAAATATCTTCCTCAAGACGCCCCTCGACGAGTGTGCATTCTCCGACGAAATTTGCCACGAATGCACTCGCGGGCCTTTCATAGATCTCCGCGGGGGTTCCCAACTGGGCCAATTGGCCCGCGTTCATGACTGCGATGCGGTCGGAAAACACGATTGCCTCTTCCTGATCGTGAGTAACGAGTATGGTCGTGACCGCGATCTTCGCGATCAGCCGCCTCAGCTCGTCCCGCAGGCGAACCCGCAATTGCGTATCCAGGTTCGAGAACGGCTCGTCCAAGAGCAGGACGGCCGGCCGTATGGCGAGGGCGCGCGCCAGGGCGACACGTTGTTGCTGTCCGCCGGACAATTGCCTCGGGTATCGCTTTGCGAGATGGGGCAATTCGACCAGCTCGAGCATCTCCGCTGTGCGTGCGTCGCGCTCTTTGCGAGGAACGCTAATGTTGACGAGCCCGAAAGCGACGTTCTGCTCGACGGTCATGTGCGGAAAGAGCGCGTAGCCTTGGAAGACCATGCCGGTGTCGCGGCGATAAGGCGGCAGGCCCGTGGCTTCGCGGCCGTCAATAAGGATCGACCCCGCTTCCGGCTCCATGAAGCCGGCGATCATTCGTAGCGTGGTAGTCTTGCCGCATCCCGAGGGCCCCAGGAGGCAAAGAACTTCGCCTTTTCGAATGGACAGTGACAGATCGTTGACAGCCACAGCGTTCCCGAATTCCTTGCGGAGATTCCGGATCTCGATGATTGATGGCGTGTTCTGGATCAAGGCAGTCTCTTGCGCTTTGCAGGTCATGGCGTGGGTCTGGGTCATACGGTTTTGCTCATGCCGAACAACCACTCCACGATGAGGAGAAGTCCGACGGTTCCGAACACGACGAGCGAGGAGACCGCGGCGATGACCGGCTCAAAGCTCTGCTCGACATAAGTGAAGATCTGGACCGGAAGGGTTGTCTGCCCGCCGTAGCCGAGAAAGATCGACAGCGTGATGTTTCCGAACGAGGTCACGAACGCGAAGACCGCGGCTGACATCACCGTCGGGGCGAGGATCGGCAGCGTGATCTGGGTCAGGACGCGCAGGGGCGAGGCCCTCAGGTTCATGGCCGCGAATTCAAGGTTTTGGTCGAAGTGAACGAGGCCAGCGAGCAGCGTTCGCACAACGTACGGAAGCGTGATCAGCACGTGACCGAGGGCCAGCCCGAGGATGCTCTGGTTGAGGCGGAGCCAGACTAGCGCCTGGAGCAGACCGAGGCCGATCACGACCATCGGAACCACCAGCGGCGAGAGTGCTAGGCATAGGAGAAGCGTCTTGCCCGGAATGTTGCGACGAGTGAGGGCAAACGAGGCGGCTAAGCCGACGACGAGCGAAATGATCGTCGCGATCATGGCTAGCTTCGTGCTGACCCAGAACGCGCTCATGAAGGTGTCATCGGTGACTGCGGCGTAATACCAGCGCAGCGACAATCCATCCGGGGGAAAACGAAGGACCCGGCCGGCCGTTAGGGACGAGGAGATCACGATGACCACGGGCGCCAGCAGCGCGACATAGACGACGGCTCGCACGACGAAGCCGCTGGCCACCAGGAAATGGTCGCCCACCGATCTATGCATTGGCCGACCATGCGTCTTTCGCCCGCCTGATACGGATCTTTGATGCCGCCGTCACCACAACGGTCACTGCCAGGAGAATGAACGAGAGGGCGGAGCCGAAGCCCCAGTTCAGGTAGGTCAGGATCTGGTCGTAGATGATGCTGCCGATCATCTGCACACGTTGTCCACCGATTAGTCGCGGCGTCACGAAAGCGGACACGCTGGCCGTGAACACGAGACTCGAGCCCGCGACAATTCCCGGCATTGACAGCGGCAGGATGACGCGGCGCAGCGTGAGCCATCGTGTGGCCTTCAGATTGGCCGCCGCGAGCTCGAGCGCCGGATCGATCTGAAGGACGACGCTCATGATGGACAGGATCATGAAGGGCAGGAACTGCACAACCAGAACTACGACGACCGAGGGACCGTTGAAGAGCAGCGCCCTGGGCGTGTCGATGAGACCGAGTGTCAGCAGCAACGAGTTGATAACGCCGTTGCGCCCCAGCAGTACCAGCCAGCCAAACACGATGACAATCAGGCTGAGCGTGAGAGGTAATATGACCAAAATAACGTACCATCGCCGCCTGTCGGGGCTCATGCGGCCCATGGCGTAGCCCACGGGAAAACCCAAAAAGATGCTGATGATCGTGCAGACCAGTCCATAGCCGATCGTCTGTGCGAATATCCGCAAGTAAAACGAGTCGAGCAGGGCGCGACCATAGTGCTCTAGGGATGGAAAATCGGCCGCCCCAGGGCCTCTGAAGCTGGCTTCCAGAAGTCCCATCAGGGGTACGATCAGGAAAAGGCCGACGACGAGAATCATCGGCAGGACCATCAGCAACGTGGAAACCCGCCGGCTCATGGAGTGTTTAACCTGCTTGAAGTCAGACAACATCAGCGCATCGCTTTGTTGAATTCCTCCGACCATAGGCTGCGCGATTTTGCGACTTTCTCCCAATCCACTTTCCTAAAGCCCTCCAGCGCATCACCCTTGAACACGAGGTCATTAGCGACCGCGCCCGATACCGAGATCTTCGTCACTGGTGAGTAGCGGAAGAATTCGACCATCGGACCGATTGCTTCATCGGACAGCGCCTGTTCGATGTAAGCGAGCGCGGCCTCACGATTCTTCGAGTTCTTTACTACGCTCACATAGTTCAGCAGACCGAACACGCCTTCCTTGGGCAGGATGGTCGCGAGTGGGATACCGCTCTGGCGGATGGAATACGTGCGCCCGTCCCAGAACGGGCCCGCCCACACTTCCTCCTGCTGGTAGAGCTGGGCGAGATTTGTCGTCGCAGGTGAAATCGTCGCGATGTTCGCTTTGATCGAACTCAGGAAGGAGAATGCCGGGGCGAGATTCTCGGCATCGCCGCCGGTCGCGGCACCGATGCCGAGAAGCGTGAGCAGGCCACCCGTGTTCTCAGGGCTGATCAGGGCAAGCTTGCCCTTGAGATCGGCACGAGCGAGGTCTTCGTAGGAGCTCAGCGGCTGCTTGATGTGTCTCGAATTGCAAGCGAGGACGATTGCGTTCGTCAGATATGGCACGCCGTAGTCCCCGAACTCACGCACTAATGGCTTGAGTTTGGCGATGTTCTTGACCTCTGCTTCTGTGGTCTTCTCGACCAGATCGTTGGCGATAATGTCCGGCATGTTTGGACTGTCGGCCATGATGAGGTCGAAAGGCGGGTTGTCTTTGGATGCGATCAGCTTTGCGACAGCTGCCGACGCCTGACCGGGCTGATATTTGACCTGCAGGCCGGTACGTTCTCGTAGCGGCTTGGCAACATATCCATTCAGTAGCCGGTCGTAGTCACCGCCGTATCCATTGATGTTGAGTACGACGCCCTCAAACTGCTTCGACTGGGCTCGCACGACTGCAGGGGCGGCAATCATGCCTGCGACGGCAGACAGAAATGTTCGGCGATACATGTATCCCCCTCTGATCCCAGCGCTATCCACGGTCGTTAGTTCAGCACGACGGCTATCGCCTATTGTATAGTTAGTATACTTAGAATAGATAAGTCAATCAGGTTTTCGGGACTTTTCGGACGATCTGGTCAATGCTGGCCCGGTGTGTAATGGACGTTCGAACCCTCGAACACTCCCTGCAATTTGTTGTCAAACCAGCTTCAAATGAACCCCTCATCAAAGCGAGCACTGGTCCCTAGCGGCGGCCGATTTCTCTACCAGGCCGTGACTGATGCGCTGCGTTCGCGGATTGCATCCGGCGCATATCCTCGTGGGGACCGCATTCCAAGTGTGGACGAACTGGCCGCTGAACTTGCCGTAAGCAACATCACCATAAGGCGGGCCATTCGCGATCTTACGATGGAAGGGCTACTGATCGGCCGCCAAGGCCTCGGCGTTTTTGTGGCCGACGACAAGCGGATCGTTCGCACAATTGATGCAGGCAAGCTCTCCGCGCTGAACGAAGACATGCGCGCCTCCGGCATCGAGGCTGGCCTGTACGACCGAGGGATCTCAGTCGTTTCTTCCAGCGACGAGGTGTTCCTAAAGGGGCTCGTCACAAATCATGCGTCAGTCTATCGGCTTGACCGTCTACTACTTGCTGACGGTAAGGCGGTGGGCCTCGACACTCTTTGGCTCCCGCGGATACTAGCAGATAAGCTGAAAGACCATTTGCATGGGGAATTTATTATTCCACTGCTCCCGCAATTTGGCATCATCGTCGATCACACCAAATACGAAATCGAGGCAACTACCGCGACAGAAGCTCAAGCGCAGATGCTGAACGTGGTCTCAGGCTATCCGCTGTTGGTCATGCGCTATTTTCCGACAGGGGCCGACGACCGAATGATTTTAGCAGGTCAAAACGTGACTCGTGCGGATCGCTTCACCTACAGCTTTACAAGCCGTGCCGAGACGATTGCGTAGTTCTGGTCCTGTTCGATCCCGTGAGCGAATGGAAGTGGTCGGCGCTCAATCAAATCCGCCAGCGATCAAACGCCAAAGTGGGAGGGCCAGCATCGGATGAGCAGGCCTACTCTCTCGGTTTTCGCAAGCGCGCGGTCGTGATTGAGGGCGGAAACGCCATCATCGTAAGCGGTGTTTTGACCGCACCTCCTAACGATTACGATCGGCGAATGTGACGATCTCTGAATCGGAGGGATCGTGTTGTGTCTACGCTTGACCATACGCTTAAGCCGGAGGGCAACGACGGCGCGCCGGCTTGAGGTTATCACGGGAACGGGCCGTCGCCGGTGGTTCTCGGCAGACACCAAGGCCCGGATGATTGAAGAGACGCTTGTCCCGGGTGCGGTGGTGTCGGAAGTTGCGCGGCGGCATGGGCTTGCGCCGCAGCAACTGTTCACGCGGCGCCGCCAGGCACGGCCGCTTGCCGGGACAGACGCTGCCACCGAGGCGCCGCAGTTCGTGCCTGCGATCGTGGAAGCGGCATTGCCGCAAGGCGCAGTTCGCCGGCGGCAGCGCCAGCGGGCATCCCCATAGCCGCGTCGAAGACCTCATTCCGCAAAACATCAAGCCAGCCTCGATAGGGTTGCGGCTAAGCGCTTACGCTCGGCAGCGGGTCGTCTTCCAAATGGTACAAGCGTAGCACAACCGCCCCTCGTTGGAGTCGTCGGCACGCTGGCATTGGCTTGCCGCAGGCCGGACACGCCTTCCGGATCGGAAAAGCGCTTGGGTCTGGTGTTTCTCACCGCGACTATGAGTCAGCCACTCTCGTTCCCAATTGTTCGGGCGCGGTGCTGGCCAAGGCGCCAGCTGATCGTGCCGTGCTTCGGCGCCTACACCAACGACGCGCGGAGATTGCGCAACAGCCGAGTGGCCCCAACGCCGGATACAGTGGGGGCGCAGACGGGAAGTGCGCGCGCACTAGCAAAAAGGGCCCTTCTGATCCACTTTCCGGCCGACACGGAGTATATCTCTTGATGCGGTCCGATGGGCGAAGCCCTTGCGCCAAAACAACAATACGGCGGGGCTAATCGCCGTACTGCCAAGCTGGTTTGAGCTAGATTTGATACTGAGCACGCCTTCAACGCATCTGCGTTAAGCAAACCTTTCAGTATTTCGCCCGTGAGCGCGCATGCGGATTGGAATAGGGTTAAAAAAGCGTTAACCTGAAGCTACACCGAGTAGCATCCAGGCAATGAACCTCTCTCGCCGGAACTTCATGCAAGCGGCCCTCCTAGGAGGTGCCGCGTTGAGCGGAGGTGCCGCGTTGAGCGCGGTCGCCACCCATCAACGTCGCCCCCTCCCGTTGTCGCCGCTCCCGCGCGCGGCCGATTTTGCAGGGTTGGCTCCCTCGACCGCAGCGTTGAAATCGCAATTTTTAGCGCTCGGTCGATTCTTTCCGTCCCTGCTGGATCCCGATGCCGCAGGCGGTCCTTTCATCGGCAACACGCTCTCAAGCAATAATTGTTTTGCCGATTACATTCGCCAGGGCGAACCCGGTAACTCGGTTTTCCTGAGGCAGGGTGACGCCCGCGCCACCATTCCATGGACACCCATTTTCTTGAGGGAAAACAACCAGCTATTGCAGTTGCCGTCGTCTGTGACGCGACAAATAGACTGCTCTGATCTTTTGGTGATGAATGAGAGCAGTCCGCGTTATCCCGTCTTTGGCAACAAGGCGCGGAAGTACGAATTCCTGCTCCCGAATCTGAAGTGGTCCGGCTCCAAGCGTTTAGGAACGGTTGGCGCGGTCTCCAGCAATCATGCTCTGCAGTTTGCCCTAGCCAATCGTCTGGCCGATTTGACCGGTGACGGACAGCCGCTGAATTGTGCCCTGGACTTGGTACTTTTCGAGGTGCCGGGAGCTACCACGGACATGGCGCGGCTGGGGATTTTGCGAGGCCTTGTTGAACACGTTGCCATAGCCAAGAACAACATTGAATTGGTGGGCGAAGCTTCCCAGGAATATGCGAGAAATTGGCTACATCCGGATACGGATTCGCTCGTTCCCCCAGGCGGCTCGAACGATCTGAGTGTGTTGGGACATATGAATGCGATTGCCGAGTTGGCGCAGTTCCTTAGCGCCGCTCAGGCGTGGAGTGCACCGCCCGACGTGATTTTTGTCGCTATGGGCAGCGGCTCGACGGTCTTGGGCCTTCTCCTGGGCGTCCATTTGATGGGATGGAAGACCAAGGTCGTGGGAGTGGCCGATCAGGACAAATCATATCTGACGCGATGGCTTGTCAACGGGCAACCCTCCTTGCCATTTGTGGAGGGGAATGTTGACAAACTCGCTCGCAGCACGGTTGAGTGGTTACAGAAAATCCGCTTTCCAGGCATCTCTCCTGATGTGCTTCGCGTGATTCAAGACGAGATATTCGTGCCGGATTCCAGCAGCTGGCAGCCCGGCTACGGCTTGGTCGAAGCCACCGACCTTGCGTGGGCGAACGAGTTGGAGGAAGCCGGACTCAGCCTTGATCCAGTTTTTACTTTGAAAGCATGGCGCTCGTTGCTCACCATGTCTAAAGCGGGAGGGCTGAAGAACAAGAAGGTTCTTTTCTGGAACACCTACAACAGCTTTGATTACATGCCGCCTCTTTTATCCAGCTTGGGATAGCGGATGCGCGGTTACCAGCCACTGATCGTCTATATAGCAGTCGTCATGTTTCTGGCGCTGGCATATTTTGCATCACCTATATCGCGAGAGGCCTTTTGGCAGGTGTTTCCGGGGCTTGAAACAATGGCCCAAGCGCATCCACTCGCCACCGCTGTGGTGTTTTTGGTCACATCCACTGTCCTTGCATTTCTGGCCTTTCCCTCCATGCCAATGATTTGCCTGGCGGCCGGTTTTTACATGGACGGGTTGGAGGGAGGCGCCACCGTGCTCCTCGGCAGCGCCTTTGGCGGGTTGAGCGCGTTTCTCTTCTATCGAAAGCACATTCAACGTCCCGGCGCTTCATTATGTCAGCAATCGGCTGTGAGACTCTGGTTGACCTTGCTCGGACTACGCCTCTCGCCCCTCGTGCCCGCACCACTGGTGAATTTCATTGCCGCGATGCTTGACGTCACCCCTCTTCAGTACCTGACGACCAGCATGTTGGGCGGCGCGCCGCTGGTCCTGTTCTATGCGCAAATAGGGCAGCAAGGGCATCACTTATTGTCCGGCGAAACACCGCATTGGCATCAGTTTTCCGGATATTTGACCATATTATGCTTAAGCACGCTGTTGAGCGCGATGGGTCCGTGGCGGTCGGTGCTGAACGATCTCAAGAAACTGAAAGGCACGCCCGGATCGAACAATCTTCCGCTGCACTCAGCACCTGGTCTGCAATCAATCCTTTACCGACAAACTGGTTTTTCCGAAAACTGAAATCTACTTTGTTGTATTTCGCCATCCTTTCTTAAACTCACAGCTATAGATTGCAGG
Source organism: Bradyrhizobium sp. LB14.3 (assembly GCF_040547985.1). Lineage (NCBI taxonomy): Bacteria > Pseudomonadati > Pseudomonadota > Alphaproteobacteria > Hyphomicrobiales > Nitrobacteraceae > Bradyrhizobium > Bradyrhizobium sp. LB14.3. The sequence goes on along the minus strand of NZ_JBEPQT010000010.1, from coordinate 227,784 downwards.
CGCTTCTCCTGGTACAAAGGTAAAGAGCGCCTCCATGTCCCTGAAACGCTTTGTCCGCGTGTCGCTGAGCGGCGCCATGGTCTTCCTTTTCGCGACTTCAGGCTGGGCAGCTGATCTTGCAGAGATCAAGCAGCGAGGCGAAATCCGCCATATTGGCATCCGCTACGCCAACTTTGTGACCGGCGCGGGCGATGGTTTGGAGGTCGAGCTGATGCAGGGCTTCGCCAAAAGAATTGGCGTTTCCTACAAGCTCGTCTACTCGGATTTTTATTCGGTCATCCGCGACCTGCTCGGCAAGGATGTGGTGCGCAAAAATAGCGAAGTGACACTGGCAGGTGACTATCCCATCAAAGGCGATGTGATATCGAGCGGCTTCACCGTGCTGCCCTGGCGTGAGGCCATTCTTCTATATTCCGAGCCGACCCTTCCTTCGCAGGTTCTCTTGGTGGCACCAGCCGAGTCTGATCTGCAGCCGATCCAGGACGGCGCGGATCTTGCGGCAGACATCGTCAACACCCGGAAGGCGATCGGATCCAAGAGCGTACTCGTGATGGAGCGCACCTGCTTGGATCCATCCAATTACGGCCTGGTCAACGTCGGTATCGATTTAAAGGCTTACAACAAGAGCGCCAACCTGAACGAGATGGTCCCGGCCATGCTCAACAAAGAAGCCGAATTGACACTGCTCGACGTGCCGGACGCCATTCTGGATTTGCGCAAATGGGCGGGCAAAATCAAAATTCTGGGGCCGATCTCCGAGCAGCAAACGTTGGCAACCGCCTTTCCGAAGGACGCTCCAGCTTTGCGCAATGAATTCAACGCGTATTTGAGCGAGATCAAGGCCTCCGGCTTCTATGACCAGCTGGTGGATAAATATTATCCCGGCATTCGTCGATTTTTCCCGGAATACTTCGCGAAAACGAATTGATGATATCTTCGCTGATTAGATTCAGTCGATCGTTAGCTCCACGCTGGCTCTTGATAGCAGCAGCGGCGTTTCTGCTGTCTATGTTTTATCTGACTGGCAATCTCTATACGTCGCAAGTGGAGTTGCGGCAAAACGCCGATGCGCGTCTGGTGTCGCTCGGTGAAGCGCGCGCCGCGGAGGTCAGCGATTTCTTAGCCGAACGGCGGCAGGCCGCCGCACGGCTCGCAGCCAGCGAGGACATTTCCAACTATTTCAGCAATCTCGATCTCGGAATGTCCGTCAAATATGGCCTCTTCGCCAATTTGGCTGCAATCGAGCGCCGCTTTCAGGCGACGGTGGGTGAGGAGAAATATCAGGGCCAAGCCGCCTATTTGCGGTTGGCTTTCTTCGATCGCAACGGCGTGGCGCAAGTTAATGTCGGCTCGTCCAGCGCGACGACAGCTTCGCCGGTGCGTAACGCCCTGGCCGAACCATATATTCAGATTGACGACAAGCGCCGCCTGATTGTGGTCAGCGTACCGGTACTCCAGAAGGGCAAGATAAGGGGAACGGTCGAGACCGTGAGCAGTCTCAATCTACTTTCCTCATTGGTGTCTACCAACAACCTCGGCCAGCCGCGCGAATTCCTCCTGGGAGACGATGGGCAGGTGCTGCTCCCGATCGAGCGAGAGCACTCGGCCGTTGTCACCGAAGGCCCCTCGCTGGCCAAGCTTCCGTCTGGCCGCATACAACCTCTGTCAAATCTCAGCGCTTCCGAGCTGAGAGGATATCTCGCACTTCGCTCGCCAGTTGCCGGTACTCGACTTTCCGTCCTGAGGCTGGCCAGCGAGGATGAGCTATACGGTCGTACGCTTTCACCCCTCTCCGTTTTCTATGTTGGCCTCTTCGCTATCGTGCTATTTATGCTGGCCATCGGCTTCGAGCGAATGCGTCAAAATGCGGCGCGGTTACAAATCAAGTTCGTCGAGTCCAATCGACATAGAGCGGAGCTGGCCGAAAACAATCTCGCTCTCTCTCAAGAGATCAGGCGGCGCGAAGCCATTGAGGCCGACCTGCAGCGACAGAGGGAGGCTCTTGACAAGTCAAACTCTGAATTGCGCATAGCCGCGGCTGCTTTCAATTCTCAGGAGGGCATGATCGTCACCGATACCAAAGGCGTAGTCTTGAGTGCCAACCGCGCCTTCGTGGGCTTAACCGGCTATACGATCGAAGAATTGGTTGGACAAACCCCGCGACTGTTCCGGTCTCATCGGCGTGATGGCGAATTCTACCGCAGTATGTGGGGTTCCGTTCAAGCAACTGGCGGCTGGCAAGGTGATATGAGTCTCAGGACCAGGAGCGGCGAAAACTGCGCGCGCTGGCTGACTATATCTGCTGTGAAAAACGAGGCGGGCGAGGTCACCAACTACATCGGCTCGTATTATGACATTTCTAAACTGAAGCACGCTGAGGAAAAGATCCAAGAACTCGCTTTCTTTGACCAGCTAACAGGTCTGCCGAACCGCGTCCTGCTAATCGACCGCGTGCGCCAAGCCGTCAATGCGAATATCCGTAGCAAATCCTACGGCGCTTTGCTGTTCATTGACCTGGACAATTTCAAGACACTGAACGACTCGCTGGGTCACCACATGGGCGATATGCTGCTGAAATGTGCGGCTCAGCGCCTCTCCCATTGTGTGAGGGCGGATGACACAGTTGCCCGCTTTGGCGGCGACGAATTTGTCGTTCTTCTCGCCAATCTGGGTACACAGAAAGCAAAGGTCGCAGCCTTACAGGCGGAAGCGATAGGCGAGAAGATACTCGCAGCCTTCACCGAGGTCTTCCAACTCGATGCGTATGAATATCCCTGTACCGCAAGTGTTGGCGTGACCTTGTTTTCGACTGATGAGTGCAACGTCGACGAGTTGCTCAAGAGAGCCGATCTGGCAATGTACGATGCGAAAACGGCGGGACGAAATGGCCTGCGGTTTTTCGACCCGGCCATGCAGACTATGATTACAGCCCGCGCTGCCCTCGAGACCGATCTACGAGAAGACCTTAAGAAGGAACGGCTTTTGCTGCATTACCAGCCGCAGGTCGATCACGAAGGAAGGCTGCTGGGGGCAGAAGCGCTGGCGCGCTGGCCGCATGCGCATAAAGGGATGATTTCGCCTAGCGAATTCATCCCGGTCGCAGAAAGCACCGGCCTCATCCTTCCGCTCGGCGCCTTGATGTTGAAGACTGCGTGCCGTCAGCTGGCTCGCTGGTCAACCGATCCGGCGACCGAACGCCTGACCATCGCGATCAATGTCAGCGCCCTGCAGATGCGTCAGAAGAATTTTGTCGAAGAGGTCCGCGCGATCATTGAGCAAACCGGCGCCAATCCCCATCGCCTCAAAATCGAACTCACTGAAAGCACATTAGTCAGCAACGTCGACGATGTGATCGCCAAGATGGGCAAATTGAAAGCGATTGGCATCGGCTTCAGCCTCGATGATTTCGGAACCGGCTATTCAGCGCTTTCATATCTGAAGCGTTTGCCGCTTGACCAGCTCAAGATCGATCGCAGCTTCGTCAAGGACGTTCTGGTTGACTCTAATGACGCCGCGATAGCCCAGATGATCATAGCGCTTAGCAGAAGCCTTGGCCTTTCAGTCATCGCCGAAGGCGTCGAAACGGAAGAGCAATATGCGTTCCTGGCGCGACATGGACAGCTCAGTTACCAGGGCTATTTGTTCGGACGGCCTATGCCGGCCGAGGATTTCGTGAGTCTCGCCCGAGCTTTCTCGACGCGTCACCGTTTGAAGCGGGTACGCGGGTCGGTCAATCAGGCTTCCGCATAGGCCGTCGGCGGGAGAGCGCCAATTGCTGTTATTTCCTGCTCGTTCTGAGTGGCGAAGCAGCCGTCCGAATGCAACCGACACAGCCAAAGCCCAAGCGAGGCCACAGCGGCGGCTCGTGGTCCAAATCGGCCGCGCCCCGGCGATGGGCGATGTCGCGCCTGCTCGCATTATGTCGTCGATCATCGGTGGTTCCGTGGTTCCTCTGGTTGCGTTGTTGCCGTTGGCGTGTCGCAACCCGATCCTACCGGAGAATTTCCGGTGGCCAGCGCAATGGCGCCCGCCTGCTACGGCGCTTTTAGAGGCGCACGACCGGGTGGCTTTGCTCTACCGAGCTACACCACAACCGTGGACACGACCCGTACCACCGCTGGAAAGAATGGGCTTCCTGTCTCTGCGCAAGACGCGCCGTTAGTCACTTAAGGCTCCGCTTTGACCGAATGAGTCCGCGTACAATTGCTCAAGTTTCACAACTTCATCTTGAGTGAGCTCGGCGAATTCGTTCTCTCGTGCCCGCTTTGAAAGTCTTCCTTGATTCTGTCGCAGAAAGCCAAACAGGTTGTTGAGCGTTCGCTCGGGCATGTCGATGATGTTTTCGACTCCGGATCGGAACATATCAAAGTTGCGCAGGAAGCTCGTCTCATTCGGAAGGTCCAGCTCAATCGTCTGGCGTACACATTCGTAGAGAAATTCCGCATGCGGGGTGGCGTCGAAGAAGCGGTAGAAATCGCCGGTATCGTTCAAAACCTTCACATTATTCTTTGGGGTCGCTTCCCATTGAACGCACGGAAGTAGCCTGCTGGAATAGCTTTCCAGCACGCCTTTGTACTCGGTGATCCGGTCAAGAATCGCCGACGACACTGGAAAATGGACCCCGGCCGGATTAAATCCGCGCCGCGCGAGGACATGATGCATCAGATATCGATGGATGCGTCCGTTGCCGTCCTCGAATGGATGGATATAAATAAAGCCGAACGCGAGCACCGCCGCCGCGATAATGGGATCGAGCTCGTTCTCGGCGGCGAGATCGAATGCGATCAATCCTGCCATAAGAGAGGCGATGTCTTCATGCCTCGCGCTGATATGGTCCGGGATAGGGCGCTGTGTATCGCGGTCATGCTCTCCGACGAAGCCTCCTTCCTGCCGGAACCCGAGCTTCACGAAACGCTCGTCTCCGATGACGATGCCTTGCAGGCGCAAAAACTCCCGCTCATCGAGCGGCGCGCGCCCAGCCTCGCCGATGGCGCGTCCCCATCTTTGAATGCGATCCTGAGGCGGCCTTTCTCCCTCGATGATGTAACTGGACTTTGAATCTTTCAGCAGCAGAAAGGCGGCGGTCCGCGCGAGCAAATCCTTCGGGACTTCGCTGACGACAGCGCGCGCGCGCTCCTTCCAGTTCTGCGCGAGAAATTGGTTCAGCGCGGCCGTCTTGAAAACGAGCGGACAAAATTCCGCGGTGCCGGGAAGGTTGTTGCGAACGCGATGCCGGGCGGAATTCGTGCCAATCCCTCCGAACTGGAGGTCGGTATCGATGGCGTCTACATATGAGACCTTGTCTGTAAGCGACAGATTCAGCTCGCGGCCAAGCAACCACTCGTACAGAAACCAGATGCGGCGTGTGTAAATTCCGGTCGGCTTCTGCCGGACAAGCTCCGCGATATCACCCTCATTGACGACGCGGAAAAGTCGCTTCAGGACGGAAAGATCGACTCCTTCGTTCTTGAGGGCAAAAGTCAGGTGTCCCTCAAGCGAGGCCTGGGGAGCATGGCGAGGCGTGTAGATCCGCCAACCATCCTGTTCAATGATGCGGTGCCGGGCTCCGATGGCCGAAAGGGTGCGGGGGACCGGCACGGCCAGCTTGTAAGTGTCGATGAGCGCGGCATAACCCGCGGGGACAGCGGGCCCAGGCAATCGCCTATCGTGAAAAACATTCACCGATCCTGAAAATTCTGCGCTCACTTACATTCCTCTGAAAACCACTTTCCGTCCTCGAATTCTAGTCACTCACAGCCTAAACTTCGAAATTCTATGATGCCACGCGAAAAATAATCTCTCAACCTAATAATCATGAAAATGGTTCACTTTGGACGAAAACCCGGCCCCACCATTACAGTAGCGGACCAGGTCGGTCCGGGATGGAACCCGTCATGGCGCCGGTGATCGCCGACGTCCTGGTTTCCGTGCCCGCCGTCATTTTCATGAAGTTCCGATAGGGCTGATTCCGCCGAAGACGACGAATTCTCTTGGCATTCACGCACTGCGATGCCGCGGGACGACCGCGGTCCAGCCAATCGCACGGCACGACCTGCGAGGCGCTGCCGCTCTTGAAGATCGACCCGGGCGTGCAGAAGCCGACAGAGGCCACATCCTTGTCAATCGCGGCTCCGACCCTGACCGCAAGAGAGAGGCCGTCGCCGGTGACATCGCATGAGCAAGCGTGTTCGTCATGCTGGTGGGGTCCGCTTAGTTCGGATCCCTGTGAGGGCCGGTATTGACCGGCCGGCGTTTCGATCTCGCTCGATAGCCCCTCGACCCGCTCATCCAGTCGTTTCCAGTCTTCCGCTAAAAAATAGACCCGTGCGTTCCTCCTGGAGCGAGGCATGGTGTTGCGGCAAAGCCTACATTCCCTGTTCGAGTTGCCCGCTCTCTTGGCAATTAGCGCCAATGTGCTTTCGCTTTGCATGTCGCGCATCATCGAGGGCTCACGCGTGTCCGAGCCACCCCGTCACCGTAGTCCTTGCGCGCAAGGATCGATGCCGTCGTAGGCATGCCGTCATTCGCCCACATGGTTGTTGTCCCGCGACGAGCCCGACGAGACAGCCTTGCCTTCGGCGAGGCAGCAAATCCGCACAGTAAATCGCAAAATTTCATGGTTCCCCTCGCTTGCGGCTCGGCGGAAGCTGGCCGGTAGTGGATATAAGACCTTCGGGGGGTGATGGACACGCAGACTTCCGTCAATCCCGGCGTCGCGTGTCGTGCTGTCATGCTCGCGCGGAGGCGTCTCAGGATCGCGCTGCTGCTTTGTGCGACGATGATCACGATCTATTTCGGCTTCATGCCATTATTCGCGTCGACAAGCCGCTGTTTGTGCTTGCGCCCGGGCTCTCGCTTTGCATCATGATCGGCCCTCTCGTCATCATTTCATCGTTCCTGCTCTGGTGATCTATCTGCGGTGGGCCAACCTGGTATTTGATCCCAGCTTTCGCGACCTCGAACGTTAGGACCTCGCGGTGGCCATCAACTCGCTCTCGGTCGGCTTCTTCTTCGCATTTGTTGTCCTGACGCTCCCGATTGGGCGGCCCGACGCACCCGTACCACGGAGCACTTCTTTGCCGCGGGCGGGGAGATCACAGCATGGCAGAATGGCTGGGCGCTCGCCGGCGACTTCCTCAGCGCGGACGTTGCTCACGACCGTCCTGATCGAGCCGAGGTGCCGCAGGGCCAGCCGATCTCGGCGCCGCTTTCCGTCGTCGCCTGTTTGATCCCGTTGGCAACGCTCTTTAGCCTCGATGCAGCCGCTGAAAAGTCTCGGCCAGATCGCCTGCGCGGCCCGGCTCGATGGTGGCATCGAGAATCCCCGTCGCTGACACCGTGCGCGCGTCCCCAACGACGATGCTCCAAGAGACACATCAGATTTGCAATCACTCGCCTCGGCGTGACTTTGGGATCGCGCTCCGAAACCGCGACAAGCAGACTGCACGCGCACAAATCCTGCAAGCTCGAAGACAACGAGGCTGTTGTAGAAGAGTATGCCAGCGCGCGGTAGCAGATTGAAATACGCAACTATTGCGTTTGATGTCCGCTCGCTTGATTCTCTCGCGATCGAAGGCCGCGGGTGTCGGCCGTGGAGTGGTCATGACAGCGGCTTTGGTCATCGCGCGAGTTGCGCGCATTGTAAGGCTCACCAGCAGAGTTTCGGGCAAGTACAATACACAATGTCCCCCGGCCAACGGTCGCTCGAGCGAATTCGTCAGAGGTCCAGCTGGTTCGCGCTTGGGCAAGTGTTCGGGCTCCTTGAGCGCGCGAGTTGCTTCACCTGATCCGCTAATCTCGACCGGCGGCCTCGCCGCGTCCTCGGATGCCGCTCGTTCTCTGCGCGAGAGCGCAAGAAGCAGCCAGGTAGCGTAGCCGAGCCAACACACCCCTTAAACTGCGCATGCCATCCCGCGCTTGGAGAATTCATGTCTTCTGCAATCCGAACGCTTCATCTTGGGCTTAATCTTCACGGCGCGGGCGGACACGCCGCAGCATGGCGTTGGCCGAGCACCAATCCGAGCGCTTTCTTTGACATCGAGCATTATCTTCGCGCAGCGAAGGTGGCGGAGCGCGGCTTGCTCGACGCGGTGTTTCTTGCAGATACCCCGGCAATATCTTGGGATATTACCCGCCGACCGCCAGTCAACGGGCTTGAACCTACGCTTGTTCTCACCGTAATCGCACGTGAGACGAAGCACATCGGACTGATTGCAACCGCATCGACGACGTACAATGAGCCGTACAACCTGGCGCGTCGTTTCCAATCACTTGATGTCATTAGCGGCGGCCGCGTCGCCTGGAATGCTGTCACGACCTCCAGCCCCGCGACGGTCGGCAATTTCGGTGGGCGCGAGCTCGGTCGCGAGGAGCGCTACAAGCGCGCCGAAGACTTCGTCGAAACGGTCCGTGGGCTATGGCTGAGCTGGGGAGATGGAACAATCGTCGGGGATCAGACATCTGGAATCTACGCCAATCCCCAGTTTCGACTGCTCGACCCTAACACCAATATTTTTAGTGTCCGCGGTCCGCTCACGCACCCCGGTTCGCGACAAGTGCACCCGATCATCGTTCAAGCGGGAGGCTCGGACGACGGATTGCGGCTCGCTGCGCGCAGCGCCGATCTGGTGTTCGCTGCTGCGGGCGACCTGGAGACAGCGCTGCGCGAGGCCGGACGCCTGCGTGCGCTGTCGCATCAACTCGGCCGGCGGACGGCGCCGATCATACTGCCGGGCCTGGTCACCTTCGTTGGCGGCACGGAAGAGGAGGCGTATCGCCGCAAGAGAGCGATCGACGAATTACTCGATCTGCCCAGCGCGCTCGTCGCTTTGGCGCGAGGCATCAATGTGGCGCCCGAAAAGCTCAGCCTTGACAAACCCATTCCCGAGGAACTGCTGCCCGATCCGAATGATGTCCCATTTTCGGTCGGTCATCACCGCACCATCGAAAGCTTGGCACGCCAAGGCCGGACAGTTGAAGAGATCATAAGCAGCGTTCAAGGTTTCGGCCATCGCGTGATCGCGGGCGCACCGGAACAGATCGCCGATTCGATCGAGGCATGGTACCGCGCCGGCGCAGTTGATGGCTTCAACATCATCCCAGATGTGTTGGAGGATGGTGCGCCCGCCTTCATCGATCATGTCGTTCCAATACTGCAGCGCCGCGGACTGTTTCGCACCGAGTATCGGGAAGAAACCTTGCGTGACCGTTTTGGCCTTGCGCTCCCAGGGGGCGTTCCGTCGCAAGAGCGGGCGACGGCCTGATCGCCCGTCTGCCTCGCGGTTTCACTATCAATAGCTTGGAGTTCGATATGTCTCTGTCCGACACACAATCATCTGCGTTTCTCGCGGGCCAGCCACACGCCTACAGAAAGCAAAAGGCGGCAGCCATTGCAATCGCGCTCTCCACGCTGTCGCAGATCGCCTATGCGCCCAGCACTTATGCTCAGGACGATTCGAGCGATAGTACGAGGCGCGGTGGCATTATTCGATATGGCCACTTTCAGGAGCCGCCTTGCTTGTTCGGAGGATGGGTCCAGCAATGGTATCTACAGCGGCAATATAGCGACAATCTAGTCGCCCGGACCAAGGACGGGGAGATTGTGCCATGGCTGGCCACATCATGGACCATCTCCGACGACAAGAAAGTGTACACGTTTGAGATCAAGCCGAACGTGAAATTCACCGACGGGACACCGCTCGATGCACAGGCAGTTGCCGACAACATCAATGGCTGGCTCAGCACCAATCCGGACCTCCGCAATCCGACGGCCGCTCCTTACCTCAGCGACAACTTTGAATCGGCAGCGGCAATCGCGCCCGCGACACTTCGACTAACGCTAAAGGCGCCGTTCCAGCCGTTGCTCAATGTTCTGGCCCAGTCGTCCCAGGGCATTCTGTCGCCAACGGCGCTCAAGCGTGGACTTGCGGTGAACTGCGAGAACCCGGTCGGATCGGGTCCATTCATCGTCCAGAAGTGGAATCGGGGAAAAGAGGTTATATTCCGCCGCAATCCCGACTACAACTCCGCGCCGGCAACAGCCAAGCACCAGGGACCGGCTTACGTTGACGGGATCCAGTGGAAGTTCTTCCCCGATCAGACCGTTCGGTATGGCTCTCTGCTAACCGGGGAATCTGATGCAGCTTACGACGTTCCAGCCGTCGCTTGGAAAGATGCCAACTCGCGCTTCACTGTCTTGCGGCACATTACGGGTGGCACGCCCCTGCGCTTGGCGTTGTATACGGCTCGCTCGCCTTTTGACGATCTGCTCGTTCGCCAGGCGTTTGCCTATGCCGCCGACCGAAAAGCCGCGGTCGAGTCCTCGTTCCTGGGCTCCTTGCCGTTTGAAGGCAATGGCGCGCTAAGCCAAAGCTCGCCCGAATATATCAGCGAGCTTGCCCCGTCATACAGGTATGACGTCGGCAAAGCCAATCAGCTCCTGGATCAGGCAGGTTGGACCGAGCGTGACAGCAGGGGCGTTCGCCTCAAGCATGGCAAGCCGCTCGTCGTACGCATCTCCTATTCGAGCTCGTTCTTGAAGCCCGACGGTGAGCAGGCCGTGCAGGTGATCCAACAGCAGGCAAAGGCTGCCGGCTTCGACGTGCGGCTTCAGCCAACGAACCAGGCCGATTTCTTCGCCGGGAAAAATCTCGGTCCGAACGATTACGAGGTCGTCCTTCTCTACTGGGTTGCTCCCGGCGCTGAAATCTTCCGCATCTCCTGGAAGCCTGACCTTAATGGTGAGCTCAATCGCTTCAATCCCTCACGCTACCAGGACCGGGCACTGTGGGACATTATTCAGAAGGCCGAAAAACACTTCGACAATGCTGAGCGAACCGCGCTCTATCAGGAAGCAGAGCGCAAGATCGTCGCTGACGCTCCTGTCGTGGGGTTCGCAGTCCTTGACGTCACTCTAGCTGTGCAAGCACATCTAAAGGACATTTGGCTCGACCGCGGCTCCGTCGGCGAGCCGGTCTTCTATGATAGCTATTTCGACAAGAAATCCGCCCCGTGAAAGTCGCAGCCCGCAGACAGGCCGTGTGGTTCGCACATCGCATCCTGTCCGCCGCAGCGACCGTATGGGCTGCGGCAACATTCACCTTCCTTGTCCAATGTCTGCTGCCAGGTGACCGCGCCCAGATCATCCTCAGTGTCGTCAGCGGCAATGTAGGGGCGGCCCCTCGACAAGAGCTTGCGGCAATCAACGCACAATATGGCTTCGACCAGCCGATTTTCTTGCAATACGCGAAATACATCTCCGGGATTTTGCAGGGGGACCTTGGCCAATCCTACCACCAGCATCGGCCAGTGGCAGCCATCATTGCCGAACAGATTGGGCCAACCGTCCTCCTTGCGGTCGCCGCGCTCGTAACCGCGTGGGTGATCACTATTCTGACCACAGTTTTTGCAGCCGGGAGAGATAATTTCTGGGCGAAGCTGCTGAGCGGGATGCAGGTTCTGTTGGCGACCGTGCCGCCTTACTGGCTAGCTACCATTCTGCTCGTCCTCTTTGCCGTACAGCTTCGCATCTTTCCTGTGGTGGGAGGCAATTCGGCGATCGGCCTCATTCTTCCAACCCTGGCGCTGGCGTTGGAACTGTCTGGGCTCTTCGGGCAAGTCGTTACGAGTGAGTTCACGCGTTTGCTCGAGTTGCCCTTTGTAACTTCGGCGCGAACGCGAGGCATGGGCGATCTCGGCGTGCGGTTTCGTCATGTCCTGCGCCATGCAGCTTTGCCAGCAATCACCTTGTCAGGCTGGGCGTTCGGTAAGCTTCTGTCCGGTGCCGTTTTAATTGAGGCCGTCTTTGCCCGACAGGGACTTGGCGGCGTCCTGGTCGCCGCTACATCCACGCGCGACGTTCCCGTCGTCTCCGGCGTCATTCTGGTCTCCGCTGGCCTGTTTGTCATTGTCAGCGTGACCGTCGATTTCGCCTACAGTATCGTTGACCCAAGGATCAAATTGGCATGACTTGCTCTGCCGCGCTACCAGACGTCCTCAAATCTCACTATTGGAAGGAAGCACTTTCAACGGCACAGGCAATTCCTTTGCGGGTTTGCTTGGCCATAACCATCGTTACCTTCTTCTTAACAGCGGCGGCCGCGCCCTGGCTGCTACAGACCCATGATCCGCTGGCGATTGACCTGACGTCCTCACTACAGGCCCCGTCGCCCAGCCACTGGCTGGGGACTGATCAGTCCGGTCGCGATTTATACTCCCGCATTGTTGAAGGGGCAGGGCAGTCCCTGACCATCGGTCTTGGCGCGACCGCGTTGAGCGTGTCAATTGCACTCGTTCTGGGGTTCGCCGCCGGTCTTTGCGGCGGAGCCATCGATAATGTTCTCAGCCGTTTGCTCGACGCACTTTTCGCGCTACCGGTGCTTTTCCTTGCGCTTCTGTTCGTGGCCGTTTTCGGCACGACTGTGCTGACGTTGGTCATCGCGGTCGGGATCGGAACGGCCCCGGGTTATGCCCGGATGATCAGGGGGCAGGTCCTGTCTGTTAAGGGCGCAGGATATGTGGAGGCAGCCAAGGCGCTTGGACACCCTTATTGGCGTATCGTGCGAAGGCACATCCTCCCGAATGCCATGAACCCGTTGACCGCGATGATCACGCTTGGCGTCGGCCAGGCCATCATCTGGGCATCTGGCGTTGCGTTTCTGGGACTCGGTGTTCCCCCTCCAGCCCCTGAATGGGGGGCGCTCCTGAATGCTGGCCGCAACTACGTGATCTATGCGTGGTGGCTCGAGATCATGCCGGGTCTGGCAGTGGTGATCTTTGCTCTCAGCGTGACGGTGATCGGACGTTATCTGCAGAACCGCCTCGAAGGAAAGGGCTGACATGTTGCATGTTCTTCCTCCCCAGCCTCCTCAGCCAAGTCTTCTCAAAGTAGATTCGCTGCGCGTGTCATTCGGACGCGACGATCCAAGCGGCACGGCCGTGCGTGGCGTGTCGTTCTCGCTTCGACCGGGGCGTTGCCTCGCGATCGTCGGCGAATCCGGCTCGGGCAAGAGCGTAACCGCGCGCGCTCTCGTCGGGCTTGCGGGCCATGGCGCACATGTTCATGCGCACGAGATGAACTTCACAGGGACAGACCTGACTGACCTCAATGAACGTTCATGGCGGCTCATCCGGGGCAAGAAGATCGGCTTCGTGCTGCAGGACGCCCTTCTCTCGCTCGATCCACTCCGTCAGGTCGGCAGAGAAATCGGCGAGGGCCTCCTTCTCCATCGTGCTGTCCACTCCCGTGAGGAACTCAAACGCCGCGTGGTTGAGCTGCTCGAACTCGTTGGGGTTCCTGAGCCTGAGATCAAAGCCCGGCAGCTGCCGCATCAATTGTCCGGTGGCCAACGCCAGCGAGCCCTCATTGCGTCGGCGCTCGCACTCGATCCAGACCTCTTGATCGCCGATGAGCCAACCACCGCGCTCGACGTGACCGTGCAGGCACAGGTGCTGGCGCTGCTGGAGGAAACCAAGGCACGGGGCAAGGCTCTGATCCTGATCAGCCATGACCTGGCGGTGGTCTCGCGCATGGCGGATGATGTTCTGGTCATGCGCGAAGGCGAGGTCGTCGAGCGTGGACCAGCTGCGCAGATCTTCGGCGACCCGCAACACGATTACACCTCGCAGCTCCTGAACGCGGTACCCTCGGGACGTCCCCGCGGCTCCCGTTTGTCGTCCACGGCGATTGCACGGCTACCCAAGTCTCTGAGCCCGCTGCAACAACAACCCTCGCCTAAATCCACTGCAATCATCCTCAGTGCGACCAATCTTGTGAAGCGATTCAACGGCCCTGATGGCGTCCCGCGGACGGTGGTTGACGGTGTGTCCTTCGAGCTTCGGTCAGGCGAAACACTGGGCCTTGTAGGGGAATCAGGATCAGGTAAATCCACCACAGCCCGCCTGGCGATGGCTCTGGATACTCCCGACGAGGGAGCCGTCCTGTTCCAGGGAGAGGCGTGGAGCGAAATCGCCGAACGCAAGCGTAGGGCGCGACGCCGCTCGATCTCCGTGATCTATCAAGATCCGCTCAGCTCCTTTGATCCACGCTGGACCGTCGGCCGCATCATATCTGACAGCCTCCTTGATGTGGACACCGGGTCGGAGCGTCGCCTGCGCATTATTGAGCTGCTCGAGTCGGTGGGCCTATCGCCAGCATTCCTGGATCGCCGGCCACTGGAGCTCTCGGGCGGCCAGCGCCAACGCGTCGCGATCGCGCGTGCGATCGCGCCAAAGCCAGCTGTGATCGTCTGCGATGAACCGGTTTCCGCTCTGGACGTCTCGATCCAGGCGCAGGTGCTCGATCTGCTCGGGGATCTCAAGGCGCAGCTCGGTATGAGCTATCTCTTCATCTCGCACGATCTCGGCGTGATTCGCCATCTCAGCGACCGTGTCATGGTCATGCGCCATGGACGTGTCGTCGAGAGTGGCGATACGGATGAGGTTTTCCTCAATCCACGGGCGGACTATACCAAGCGTCTGATTGCTGCGGTACCTCGCCTCGTCCGACCAGTCGCAACCGATCGCTCCTCGAGCCTCGTCAGCGGAGAGGTCGCATGAATGCGCCAGTACTTTCGGTTAGGTTTAGCGTGGATTGGGGACCAATAGACTGCCCGCCGAGACCGATGTCCCGCCAATCCCATCGGGGCTGCTGATACCTCTTGCTTGCAAACGGATCGGAGGATCCGTCTCAACCAATAGACGAGACCCCTCCTGATATGGTTGAGCCGGCTCATTGAAGGCGAGTATGCGGGCGGTCCAAGCCGCACAAGCTTCTCTAGAGTCTATGTTGCTTGCTGATTGCCATGCACGACGATCTGTCCGGGCATCTCACGACTTCTCCACCTGTGACGGGATGGAGTAGGTGCAGACTCATTTGAGCGCTTTCTCCTGACACGATTGCCGTGCAGCGCGGCGACCGCTTCAACGCGAATATTGCTGCGCCCATACCACTTGGCTGCACTAACGCCCATCATATCGCCGCTTGGATCGCGCTCCAGAAGCCGTATATCGTATACGGCAACGGAGCACCGATCCCGATGCGCGCCCTGTGCGCCTTAGTGCTGTTCGTCTCGAACTGGGGTATAAACGCAGCCATCACAGCGCTCGCCAGGCTGTGGCGTCAACCGGGGCCCATTCCAAACTCCGCTTCTTCCAATTGATACTTTCCCAATCGCCCGACTTTTTGACTTACCCAACCTTACCCAATCCGAGCCTCAAAGGCCGCTTTCGTTGGATGCGCGAAGATTAGCCTCGGCAACGCCGCGGCCGCTTGAAGAGGAGGGGGCGCGTGGTTTGCGGGCCAAAGAGCCCATCGGAGGGAATCATGCCAAGGACGCTCGCCGCTTTGCGCGGCCATACGGCTAGTTTTGCAAAAAAAGCTCTCATCTGCTCCACGCTTTTGGCCGGAACGGCCATGGCGTTTTCCCAAGCTAAGGCGGACGACATCAACTGGCGCCAGTTCGAAGGCACGTCGATCGTCTGGGCCTACGACATTCATCCGTATGCCGACGCGGTCGCGGCCCAGTTGCCGGAATTCGAGAAACTCACCGGCATCAAGGTGACGCCCGAACTCTATCCCGACGATGCCTATTGGAATAAGCTGACCATCCAGCTCAGTACAAAATCCCGCAGCTGGGACGTGGTGGGCACGGGCATTCAACCGGCCTGGGATCTCGCACCGGGCCAGTTGCTCGAGCCGCTCGATCAGTATCTGAACGACGCTAAGCTCACGGCCGCGGGCTACGACTACAAGGATTTCTTCCCTGCATTGCGGGATGCGCTGACCTGGAAAGTCAAGGAAGGCCAAATCGAGCCGGGAAGCGGGCAGGTGTGGGCGATCCCGCATGGCTTTGAGAACATCCAGCTGTTCTACCGTAAGGACATACTTGCCAAATACGGCATCGGGGTCCCAACGACCCCGCCAGAGATGTCCGCCGCCTGCGATAAGCTGAAGGCTGCGGATCCCGCCATCACCCCTTTGGGCGTGCGCGGCGTGCGCTTTTGGAGCAGCATCCACACAGCTGCCATCTCGATTGCCAGGTCCTATGGCGTGCATGATTTCGTCGTCCAGGAAGGCAAGTTGGAGACAGGGCTGGATTCGCCCGAGTCGATCGCCTTCCACAAAGACTATGTGGACATGATCAAGAAATGCGCGGCGCCGTCCTTTGCCAATGACAACTGGTACCAGGTCGTTGATGGCATCAATTCAGGGCGCACCGCGATGGCGATTGATTCTAATATGTTCGGGTTTTGGAACGACGTGGCTGGCAAGCCCGCGTCCGGCAAAATCGCGTTCGCACCCCCATTGCACGCTCCGACTAGCAAGAACTTCGAGTCGAATATCTGGATCTGGTCGCTTGCGATGAACGCTGCGTCCCAGAAAAAAGGAGCCGCCTGGCTGTTCATCCAATGGGCGACATCGAAGCAAGTCGAGCTGAACGGCGCCATCGCCGGCAAGCTCGTCAACTCTCCGCGCGCCTCGACCTGGAGCGACAAGGCCTGGCTCGACTATGCGGCAAAGCCAGAGTTCAACAATTTCGTAGACACGTTTAAAACCGTGCAGGAACGGGCGCAACTCGCCTTCACAGCCCGCGTCGGCTTTGCCGAAGCAATGAACGCATGGGCCGTAGCCATGCAGAAAATGGTCAACGGAGCCGACGTGAAGGCGACGCTGGCCGCCCTTGCCTCGGAAATCCGTTCGTCAATGTGAAACAAATGGGGCGGCGAGCTCATCGCCGCCCCATGCATTTTAGAGATAGACCGAGATGGACCTTCGAGGATCCGACGGGCTCGTGACGCTGCAGTCTTCAGCTAGCCCACTTGTTGCGTCAAACGATAAGGCGGTCGCGCGCGCCGAGCAGTCGCATCTTGACTGGTGGAGCATCGCAGCCATAGCGCCAGCGATCACCATATTGCTCGGCTTTCTTTTTCTGTTCTTCTATGGCGTCTTTCAGTCGCTGACGGATCTCAAGTTCGGTCGGCCGCTGGTCCACTTCGTCGGCCTCAACAACTATGCAGCGCTGATCAAGTCGGATGATTTCTGGAACAGCATTCGGGCCACTCTTGTCTACGCCGGATCGGCGGTGGTTGCGGAGGCTGCCTTCGGTCTTGCACTTGCACAATTGTTCGCGACCGAAGTCATCGTTGCACGGCTGATGCGGCCGGTCATCCTCTTGCCCCTCGTGCTGCCTCCGATGAGCGTAGCGCTCATGTGGACGACGATGATGGACCCGCAAAGCGGGATCCTTAACTATCTGCTCTCGCTTGCAGGAATCGCCCGCTTTGCATGGATTTCAGATCCCAACACCGCAATGTTCTCGCTCGTCCTGATTGACGTCTGGACCTACACGCCATTCTTTGCGCTGATCATTTTCGCAGGCCTTCAGGGTATCAATGAAGAAGTGAGGGAGGCCGCGCGTGTCAATGGCGCAAAAGGGTGGGCAACCTTTGTGCATATCGAGTTGCCGCTGATCGCTCCCTACATTCTGATCGCCGCGGTGTTTCGGCTGATCGAATCGCTCAATCAGTTCGACATCATTTTTGGCACTACCCAAGGCGGGCCTGGAGATAGCACCTCCGTTCTTTCCGTGCGTGCCTACATTATCGCATTCCAGAATCTCGCCTTCGGGCGTGGTGCAGCCCTCATGGTCGTCAACTGGATGATTGTGCTGGTGGGAACGTTCGCCATGGTCAAGCTGTGGCGCGTCGTGCGGCAGCGCGTCAGCTGAGGGCCAACGTATGCGACTGAAACGCGCCGCCTCCGTCAATTTGATCCTGAACCTGCTCGTCGGCATTTGCGCATTGATTCTCGCCTTCCCGCTTGTCTGGATCGTGATGATGTCGCTCAAGCAGCAGGCAGAGGTCATGACCTGGCCGCCGACCTTCTTGTTCTCGCCGACATTGGAAAACTTTCGCGTCTTGTTTGACGTCGCCCAAGCCGGAGCAACCAGCTACGGCACTATCAAGATCGATTTCCTGACCCCGATCACGAACAGCGTCGTCATAGCGCTTGGCTCTGTCTTCGTGTCCCTGCTCGTGGGGGTCCCTGCCGGCTACGTGCTGGCAAGGCGGGACATTCCCCTCAAAGAAGACATTGCCTTCTTCATTCTGGGCTTCCGCTTTGCCCCGGTCCTACTGGTCGTCATCCCCCTGTTCAGCGTTTTCCAGACGATTGGCCTGTATGACACCTATATCGGCATGATCTGGGTCTACCAGGTCGTCACACTGCCGATGATCGTTTGGCTGAGCCGCTCCTATATCGAAGATATCCCAAAGGACATCGAAGAGGCGGCTGCCATGGATGGCGCCAAGCCGGTCAGGGTCGTGTTGCACATCGTGCTGCCGCTTTTGAAACCCGGTCTGATAGGGGCCTCTCTGCTCATCTTCCTGCTCGCGTGGCACAATTTTGCCCTCGGCCTGATCCTCTCTTCGACCAAGGCGCCGGTAACCGTCGCTCTGCTCAAGCTGCTAAACCCGGGCGTGCAATTCTATCCCGTCATGGCGGCAGGATTGGTCGTGACGATGATCATTCCCGTGATCCTGATCGTCATCGGCCAGCGCCACCTGGAGCGTGGCCTTACCTTTGGTGCTGTAAAATGAGTGCCAGGCCGTTGATGTTCTTCGGAACGACAAACCTCGATCTCTGCTTCAATGTCGAGCGGCTGCCAACGCCAGGTGAAAGCCTGATGGGAACGCTGACCCGTCACCCTGGAGGGAAAGGCGCCAATCAGGCTGTGGCCGCGGCTCGGCTTGGCTTGAGACCGCACTTTTACACGCGCCTTGGCGATGATGATGCGGGTCATTGGCTCCTGCAGTCCCTGACAGAGGCCGGCGTTTGCGCCGACGCGATCAAAATCGCGCCGGGCGAAGTCTCCGGCTCGGCTCTGGTCATGGTCGGTGACGACGGCACTAACATGATTGTCATAGATCCCGGCGCCAACCTAAACGTCACGCCACAGATGATTGAGAACGCCGCGGAATTCATTCAGCACAATGCGATCGTGGTCGCCGAAATGGGTATGCCGGTCGGAGCGCTCAACAGGCTCTTCGAGCTGAAGCGGGACAAGGGATTCGAGCTGATCTTCAATCCGGCGCCAGTGAGGTCCGGGCTTCCGTCGACAGCGTGGAGCTGTGTCGATTTCGTCACACCGAACCAGACAGAGGCGTTTGAGCTGACAGGTATCGAGGTCGACGACTTTAAAGGTGCCGCCCACGCTGCGTCCAAGCTTCTTGATCTCGGGCCAGGTGCCGCGCTGATCACCCTCGGGGCACAGGGCGCCTATTATGCTGATAAGACCCGCTCTTTTGCCCTGCGAGCCTTTCCCGTGAGAGCGGTCGATACTACCGCCGCAGGCGATGCCTTCAACGGAGCATTCGCCGCATCACTGGCCGAACGGCTGCCCTTGAGAGAAGCAGTTAGGAAAGCGCTGGCGGTAGCCGCGCTCTGTGTGACTAGACGCGGCGCGCAAAGCTCCATGCCGAGCGCCGAGACCGTTGACGAGTTTCTGAAATCCCAAACGATCCTGGAGTTGGAATGACCGAACAGTTCTCAGTTTCAAACAGAACGGTGCTCGTGACCGGTGCCGGGGGCGGCATCGGGTCTGCCATCGTGAATGCGTTTCGATCTGGTGGAGCGAATGTCCTTGCCACCGATGCCAACCTGGAAACTCTCAGGAGCACTCTGGCAAGCCTGCCCCATGGCAATGGCGTACTACCGATGGCGATGGATGTCGCAAGCGAGGACGATGTTAACAGGGTTCTGGACGCGGTCGCCAAGCACTTTGGCCGGCTCGATGTGCTGGTTAACAATGCGGGCGTCAAATCTGCCCAACCGCTCCTGAATGGCGATGCGGACAAAATCGAGCGGACCATACAGATCAACTCGGTCGCGGTCCTGCGCTGCTCAAAGCTCGCGATCGAGCGCTTCATGAAGGACAAAGGGGGCCGGATCGTCAATATCGGATCCTCGCTATCGTCCCAAGGTGCAGTCTTTAACTACCAGGCGGGCGGCGCCGACTATTGTTTGTCGAAAGCAATTGTTCACGACCTCACCAAGCTGCTCGCCTATGAATGTGCCCCACACAAGATCAATGTGAATGCCATTGCGCCCGGGATCATCGATACACCGATGCATGGGCGCCCGCGCGAGGAAACCGAGGCACGTCACGGGGGCCGTATCCCGCTCGGACGGGTCGGCGTGCCGGAGGATATCGCAGGTCTTGCTGTTTTTCTTGCAAGTCCTGCAGCTTCCTACATGACCGGGCAGATCGTACACGTGAATGGCGGGATGCTGATGAATGGCTAGTGTCGCTTCTCCCCCCATTTGGCCGCCAGTGGACGGTATCATTTCGGATCTCGACGGCGTCGTCTACCGCGGCAACGCGGCTATCGTCGATTCCGTGGAGGCATTTGGACGGTGGCAGGCAGCCGGATTGCCCATCTGCTTCGTGACGAACAACTCGACGCACACGCCAGCAGATGTCGTCAGCAAACTGGAAGGCCTTGGGCTTGTTATTGCGCCGAAGGACGTGGTCACCAGCGCCATCACCGCCGCCGAGCTCATCCGCGCTACATACCCGGAGTTTGGGCGTATTTTCGTCATCGGCGCGCCATCCCTTACGAAAGCCATGACAGACGCGGGGCTCGAGGTGACGGATCGAAAGCCCGACGCCGTGGTCATGGGGCTCGATCGACAAATTACGCATGAGAAGCTGCGGATTGCGGTCGACGCGATCCTAAATGGAGCAGCCTTTATTGGCACCAACCCCGACCTCCTGTTGCCGACCGCAGGTGGATTCGAGCCCGGGGCAGGAGCTACGATCGCCGCCGTGGCTGCCGCCACGAAAGTGGAGCCTTTGATTGTTGGTAAGCCGGAGCCGCATATGATCGAGACTGCACTTTCCCGCCTGGGCACGGTACGCAGCGCCACCTTGATGATCGGAGACCAGATTCAGACTGATATTCAGGCTGGCAAGAGAGCAGGGCTTCCGACCGTGCTGGTCACGACCGGCGTGCCGCCCCGAGATGATCCCTCACTGGTATCGCCCGATTTCATCGTGTCCAGCCTGTCTGAGGTTGGGATAGCCCGAGCCACCATTGGAAGCCAGCGACCGAGGAGAGCGTGATGGCCGATGTTCGCCTGGAAGGTATCAATAAGGCCTATGGGACGATCCAAATCCTGCGGAATGTCGACCTGATCATTGAACATGGCGAATTCGTCGTGTTCGTTGGACCATCGGGTTCAGGCAAGTCGACACTGCTCCGAATGATCGGAGGGCTCGAGCGTATCAGCGGCGGGCGGCTCTTGATCGACAATGAAGTCGTCAATGACGTTGATGCCGCCGACCGAAACATCGGCATGGTGTTTCAGAGCTACGCACTCTATCCGCACATGACCGTGCGCGAGAACCTTGCCTTCCCCCTGCGTATGGCCAACGTTCCGAAGGCCGGGATTGAGGCCAGGGTCACCGAGACCGCATCACTCTTGCAGATCGATCATCTGCTGGGACGCAAGCCTCGGCAACTGTCAGGCGGACAAAGGCAACGCGTGGCTATTGGGCGTGCCATTGTACGCGAACCCAAAGTGTTCCTGTTCGACGAGCCGCTGTCGAATCTCGATACTGAGTTGCGGGTGCAGATGCGGGTGCAGATTGCCAAGTTACACAAGCAGCTTGGCAACACCATGATCTACGTGACCCACGATCAGGTCGAGGCAATGACAATGGCCGACAAGATCGTCGTACTCAAGGACGGCAACATCGAGCAAGTGGGCAGTCCGCACGACCTCTATCACAATCCGGCATCTCGCTTTGTCGCCGGGTTCATCGGCTCGCCTAAGATGAACTTTCTCAGCGGCCACATCGAATCAGCGCACGCGACGGGCATGGGCGTCAAGCTCGATGCAGGCGCGACAATCCTCGTCCCCGTCCAGCCGAACCAGTCGCTTGTCGGCAAGCCGATCACGGTCGGAATTCGCCCCGATGATTTCTCTCCATCCGCGGCGGAGAAGACTGATATTGGGATCGAGATCGACGTCGATTTCGTCGAGCATCTTGGCAGCGTCACCTACATCTACGGCAATGCTGGCAGAGAATCGATGGTTGCCAAGGCACCGAACGCGGCGGCGCCCAGTAGGTCCGGCAAGGTTCGTCTTGCGGCTTCGCCGGCGGACTGCCACCTCTTCATGATGAACGGAAATGCGTTGCGACGGTTGCATGCGCCGGCAAATTGGAGCTAGCCTTCCGACCTGCCCTGCAGGAGGCGGGACGGCATGCACACGCGGGTGGACCAGGTCAAGGGCGGCGGGATCAGGCGGTTCTTCCGGAACTCTCGTTCTTTTGTACTCGGGGCGGGGATCGGATCAGGCATGGCCGCCAGAGCTGCCGAGCGGGCGGGCGCGGATTTTGTGCTTGCGCTCAATGCTGGCCGGTTTCGCGCAATGGGTGGCTCTTCACCTGCTTCAATTCTTCCGATCCGCAACAGCAACGAATTCGTGGCTGGCTTCGGTCGGACCGAGATCCTGCCTTCAACGAAATTGCCAGTCTTTTTCGGGGCCTGTACCTTCGATCCAAAGCTCGACATCGACCGCTTTCTCGAGCGCATCATCAGCTGGGGCTTTTCCGGGGTCACCAACTTTCCTTCCGTGATCCACATCGATGACTACAGAAGATCTCTGCTGGAAAAGTCCGGCCTTGGCTACGAGCGGGAAATCGAACTCCTGGTCAAAGCTGCACAACACGGCCTGATGGCAATCGGCTATACGCGCACCCAGCCCGAGGCAAGGCGCATGGTCGAAGCCGGCGTCGAGGCCATCTGCATCAATTTCAATCTCAACCGGCCGATCGAAAGCGGATGCGACCCCACGATCAGCCTGTCCGAGCTCGCCGCGCGCACAAGCGCTGTTGCTCGCGTCGCTCAATCCATCGACAGGAACACGATCTGCCTGATGGGGGGCGGGCCAATTACGAAGCCTGACGAACTCCTCGATATCTGCCGCGAAACAGGCGTTCAGGGCTTCATCGGCGGCTCGTCGCTCGACCGCGTCCCGTTGGAAATGTCGGTCCTTGAGGTGACTTCAGGCTTCAAGACCATTCACTTGTTGCGGGAGAAGGTCGATCTTCTCGAGCGTCAGCTCCAACTGAGCGGATTCAGGCACGGTGTGATCGCGCAATCCTCAATCATGAAGCGCGTGCTCGAGACCGCAAGGCGCTTGGCAGGCCATCCCAGTCCTGTGCTGGTGTGGGGCGAGGCGGGGTCAGGAAAGCGACGAATAGCCAGTCTGGTCCACGCCTTCAGCGACAAGAAACTGACCAAGCCTGCGCTGTTTCAATGTCGGCCCGGCCCAGCCATCGATACGGTCGGCGTCCTGTTCGGCGCCGGGCAGACTGAGACCAGGCGACGCCAAGTGTCGCTCCTGGAAACCGCAACGGATTCTACGATCCTGCTCATGCATGTCGATCAATTGTCCCGGGACGGGCAAGAGCGTCTTGCCGACTATCTGGAAACCGGCAGTTTCACGCCGCTGAATAGCGTAGCACTGGCACGTTCCTCTGCACGGATCATTGCAACTGCAACCGTTGCTCGCGGGGGGGCTCTTAACGCTGTACTATGCCCTCGGCTTGTTGCGCTATTTGCCGGGCTAGATATTGGGTTACCCCCGCTGCCCGATCGTCTCGAGGACCTTCCGCAACTTGTTCAGCATTTCACGGTGGAGGCTAAAGGAGATTCGAATGCCCAGACGCTCGGTATAGAAAATTCTGCGTTCTTGGCGCTCGCAGGCCACAACTGGCCGGGCAATTTGAGAGAACTACGCCAGATCGTGAATCAGCTGGTGACGTTGCAACAAACGCACATTACGGCTGATGTCCTGAGGCCACTCTTGACGGCGTCATCACCTCTGAAGCCGACAAGCGCGTTCTCCGAACGCGAGTGGATCATCGAGGGCTTGAAACGAAACAAGCTGCATCGAGGGAAGACTGCCCGGTATCTGGGGCTTTCAAGAAAAACTCTGTACAACAAGATCAAGGGGCTGAGGATCTTGGAGTAGCAGTTGCCCTCTTGTTTTTGCCCACCGGCCGCCTTGAAGCTGTCACGTCTAAGAGCCCGAACTTCGGGATCGACGACCCCTGTTGGTCAAGCCTGGCCAATTCCATCTCGTCGCAAATCCTCAGCGCGAGAGCCGTTTCCGGCAAGTAGACAATGCCATGGAGATGCGGACCAAGTCGTCTCTCTGCCGATATCATCGCAGCATCATCGGCAGCGGCGAACAAGATCTTAAACCCCAGGCTAGCAAACCATTCCAGGCGCCGAAGTTCGAGCTCCTGGCCGGAATCGACCGGTTCGCCAGCCGCAGATCGCTCAATCATGGAGGCTGGTGGGAACTTTACTACTCCGCTGACCCCAGCTTTTTTCAACGCTTCGGCAACGTCCTCCCAACACGCGAACGGATCGATCATCATGATGGCCGCGTACGTGTGGGCGCGCGTTATCTCGGAAACGTTTTGCAAGCCGCGCAGCAGACAGTCATTCCAATCGATAATGGGCAAGGTAGCCATCACGAGTATGGAGCCCTTCGGAAGGCTGCGCAAAGATGGTGCGTAGATTTCCAACGGCGCACCTTTACGGCCGACGGGCAGAAGACTGGCAAGTTTCCCGACGCCTGTCACTTTCAACGCATTATACCCGATTTTACTCATCGTATCATTCGCCGATCTTACACGTGATTTGAACCCGGTCTACATGTGAGCGCACGCCGGATCCGCTGGCAGACCGGGCTTGTCTGCTTCCTCCCTCGACTTAAGCCGCTGTTGGAGAAGTCCAGCAGCGGCCTCTTTTTCAGGTTCCGGGCCAGTGAGGGCATGCGATGCCACACATTCCGTCAGAAGCTTTCCGAGCAGGCGTGCTTTTTTGAACTGCGGGGGACCATCTTCGAAGCACTCGCAGGAGTGTGGCTCCATCCGGTCCTTCCGCGGACATACTAATCAGATTGCAGGTAAAAGCAGGTCGGCATTCTGCGTGCGACACCCGATAAGTCTGTACGGCGCGGCGATCTCCTCCTAGTCGAAGTCCTCGATCCCGGACACAACTAGGACGGCGATGGAGAAGCACGCAGACTTTCTTGGTGCTCAAGATAGAACTTGTTCATCTTGGCTATGACCTGCGGAATGTTCGTCTCGAACGATCTACTGAAGCTGGTCTCTCATGTCGGCCGAGGCGCTCGCAGGCTCGACGCACCTGCAGGTCTTCGTTCCAATGCTCGTTGATATCTGCTCAGCCTCCACGCGCGTCAGTCTCGGAAGGGTGATCTTCGGCATGTCCGGCCTCCTCTTAGGCACGACAGAGGGTTGTACCAATTATAGAGCTCTTGCCGGGTGGCGCCGCCCGATCTTCGTACATTCCGACCGCGAAGCGTCCGGCCAGATCGTAGCCGAAACTTGTTGGGCGTTGCGTTAGCCTTGTGAGGACGAATTCGCGCGGCTCCTGCAGGGGGAACGTTCGCAGTATCCGAGGCCGATGCCCGTTGCGACTCGGACCGATAGCCGGTCGCGAGTGGCCATGTGAGCGCCGTTTAGGACAGCGATCGAGACCGTCGCACCAATCGTGACCGACGAGCAATTTGGCAAGCAAGTGCGGGCTAGTCGGGCGACCATAAGAGGGCAATGCCCCGATGTCAACCAAGAGAGCTGAACCAATCTGCGATTGATATATCTCAATAATCGTGCGACCCTTGCCATGTGTATGGAGCGGCCACAGAGGCGCCCGATAAACGGCAACAAGGACGTGAGATGACTAGGAACTGGGATGAAGCGATCGAGCGCGTCAAAGATCGCATTCGTTCGACAGCGCAGCAGGTGGGCGATAGTTTCCCGCATTGGGCTGATCCAAATACCGGAATCTGGAAAACGACAGCTCATGGTGATTGGACCGGCGGCTACTGGCTCGGAATGTTGTGGCTTGCGTCGCGAGACGAGGAAGGCGAGCGCTACAAGCATTTGGCTGACGAAGTCTGTAAGCGTCTCGTATCCCGCGTAAATGCCGACACAGCCTTCAAGGCTGCGACGTTCTACTACGGTGCCGGCCTGGGGGCGCTGCTCGGAGGAAGCAAGTCAGCGCGAGAGTTGGGTCTCGCGGCGGCAAGAGACATCAAACATCGATTCGACCCCAAGCTGGGTTTGGTGCCGCTCGGAGCGAATGCCGAAGAAGGATCACATGTTGGAGCGACCGCAAGCAGCATCGATAGCTTGGTCGTATCTCTGCTGCTCTTTTGGGCTGCAAGGGAGTCGAACGACAGCCAAATGCTGGACGTCGCCGCCAAACATACAGCCCGGGTTCTCTCAATCCATCAACGAGAAGATGGTGCCTTCGTTCAATCCTCTTCCCTAGACGTGCAGAGTGGCGAAGTGCTTCAACGCTATACGCACAAGGGATACAGCGAAAGCAGCGTTTGGGCGAGGGCGCAGGCATGGGGCGTGCTGGGTGCGACCATCAGTTGCCTCTCGGGAGGCATCGACGAGCGCTTCCTTGCTGCCGCAGTCAAGGGTGCGGATTGGTGGATTGATCACGTGCCAGCCGATGGCATTTCTTACTGGGACTTCAACGATCCTGCGGCCCCGAATACTGAACGAGACACAGCCGCGAGCGCCTTCATGGCGTCTACTCTGTTCAAGCTGAGTTCGGTCGCGCCCTGTGAAGGCAAGCGTCAAAAATACAAAGATGCTGCGGAAAAGACGGCCGCCGCTCTCGTCGATGGCTATCTCACCCCGTTGGGAGACGATGACATCAGACCCGTCGGCATGTTGGTCGAGGGCTGCTTCAACAAACGGGAAGATTCTCGGCCCGAGGACTACGTCAAAAATGCCGAGCTTATCTTCGGTAGCTATTATTTGTTTGAGGCGCTGCTGATGCTCAGCGGTCGCCTGCAGCCCTCTGAGGTGTAAGGAACGCGAGATGCGACTAGTTCAATTTGTGACGCCGGAAGGCCGTCGGCAGGTGGGCGCCATTCTCAACGATGGTGCCCAGCCGGTGGTCGTCAAAGATGCGACGAGCGTCCGCGAGCTTGCGCTGGAAGCCGCGCGCTCGGATGCGTCCTTGGAACAACTTATTTCGGCACGGGGGGGTGAGGGAGAAGTCGATTATGACGAAATTGTTGCCGAGAAGAGGTTGCTTCTGCCGCTCGATCATGCGGAGCCGTCCCGCTGCACCATTTCCGTGACGGGCCTAACGCATCTCGGAAGCGCCGAATCTCGAGATGCCATGCACGCAAAATTAGCAGCAGATGATCTCTCCGACTCGATGCGCATGTTCAAACTCGGTCTTGAAGGTGGCAAGCCGAATCATGGAAGCATCGGGGTGCAGCCCGAGTGGGCATACAAGGGGGATGGTTCGTGGGCGGTGCCTCCTGAGCATCCGCTTAGTTTGCCGGCGTGGGCCGAAGATGGCGGCGATGAAGCAGAGGTCGTGGGCCTCTACGTCATCGGCGACCAAGGGGAGGTCCTGCGTGTGGGCTTCAGCCTCGGCAACGAGTACTCGGATCACGTGATGGAGCAGCAGAACTATCTCTATCTCGCCCATTCAAAATTGCGCGAGTGCTCTTACGGTCCCGAAGCCTTGCTCGGCGAGCTCCCGAGTGACGTAACGGGTACCGTGCGCGTATCGCGGGCCGGTTCAACGATCTGGTCTGACAAATTCATTTCCGGCGAAGACAACATGTCACATACCATCCGCAACCTTGAACATCACCACTTCAAGTATCGCGGTTTCCGTCGGCCGGGTGATGTTCACGTGCATTTCTTCGGCGCGAGCGTTTTGAGCTTCGCCGCCGGGGTCAGGCCGCGCAGCGGTGACGTCTTCGAGGTGGAATCGAAAGCGTTTGGCCGACCATTGCGCAACCCACTTATCGCGGACGAAAAGACGGAGCTCCTTTCGGTCAAGGTACTTTAGGTTTCACAATCGAGGCAGGTCTACCTAAGTGACGCTTGGGTCCTTCATGGAGCGAGTGACCGTGCGGCGAGGCGGCGGTCACTGACCTCTCCTGTATCCGGAGCGCTCCGCCGTCTTTCGACACGTCGGAAATCTGTTGAAAATCAGCGGCTTCTCGCCCAAATTCGTGATTGCGAGCTCGGCCTCGGGAGTTGAAGGTCAAGGTCCTCTAAGATAAGCGGTTGAAATGCAAAAATGGTATCCCGAACTGCGCCCCGGCAAGGCACCCGCTTTTCTCCGTTTACTCGAGGCTATTGAGAAGGACGTTTCGTCCGGGTCGCTTGCTGTCGGGGCGAAACTCCCGACTCAGCGTGACTTGGCGGAGCGCCTCGGTCTCAGCGTCGGCACGGTGATCAAGGCCTACGCAGAGGGGCAACGCAGAAGCCTGCTCGTTGGCCACGTTGGCCGAGGGACGTTTGTTGCAGAACAGCGCCAGAGCGTCCAGTCTCGCGTGCGGGTGATCGACCTGAGCTTGAACATACCAGGCCCCTCGCGGTTGCCGAAAGTGCTCGCAGATAGCAGGTGGACGTTCCCCAGTGACATCTCCGATTATGTCGGCTACCTCTCTCAGTCCGGGGTGATGGATCATCGTAGCCAGTTCGCCAGGCTGTTGCGCGATACCGGCTTCGATACCGGACCTGACAATCTCGTCGTCACGAATGGGGCGCAACACGGGTTCTCGTTGACACTGAGCGCCATTTGTCAGCCGGGTGACAAGGTATTCGTCGAGGCCGCCACTTACCATGGCATGAAATCGTACGCTCATTTCGCCAAGCTTGAGCTGGTCGGGCTTCCAATGGATAGCGAAGGCCTCGTTCCGGAGGCGTTCGACAGAGCGGCGGCTTCGGGCAATGCGCGAGTGCTGTTCACGATGCCCACGGTCCAGAGTTCCACGGCCACAATCATGGGAGCCGCTCGCCGCCAGGAGATTGTGCGAATTGCACGCAAGCACGACATCCTAATCATCGAGGACGATGCCTACGGCTTCTTGGACCAGGCCAGCATTCCTCTCGCCTCGCTGGCTCCGGAGCGGACGTTCTACGTCAATACGCTGTCGAAATGTCTGGCGCCAGGCCTACGCCTGGGCATGCTCGTCGTGCCCGAACAGTATATACCCCGTATCCATCAGGCCATGCGGGCGACCGTTTGGATGGCGTCTCCCATCTCCTCCATGATCGCCTCCGAGTGGATCGAGAACGGCCTTGCCGCCAAGGTGCGTCAGTCGTTGGCACAAGAAGCGAAGAACCGCGTCAAACTCGCTTCACAGATCCTACGGCCGCATATTAGGGCCAACCATCCACCGAGCTTTCACGTCTGGCTGGATTTGCCGAGTGGCGCCGTCGAGCATGTTGCCGCCAGAGCATTGCAACGTGGAGTGATCACCACGCCGTCTTCCGCTCTGCTTGTCGATCCGTCGCTGATCTCGGGATTGCGAATCTCGATCGGCGTGCCGGATCGTATCGAGGATCTCGGGTGGGCCTTGCGGCAATTGGCCGGATCGTTAGAGCCCACCAACGAAGCTGACATGTCCATCATCTGAAACCAGAATGCGCCGAGCGCATTCTGGTTGTGCTGTCTCTTCCGGAAGTGGCACCTGGTCAGATGTTGCCGCCGAAGGAATAGGACGTCTTGACTGTCGTGTAGAACTCGGCGGCATATCTGCCCTGTTCGCGCGGTCCGTAGGACGAACCCTTACGGCCGCCGAACGGAACGTGGTAGTCCACCCCCGCGGTTGGCAGGTTGACCATGATCATCCCCGCTTGAGCATTGCGTTTGAAGTGACTCGCGTACTTCAGACTCGAAGTGCAAATCCCAGACGACAGTCCGAACGGGGTATCGTTTGCGATCTCCAGGGCATTTTCATAGTTACGAGCACGGATCACCGTTGCAACGGGTCCGAATATTTCCTCTCGTGCGATCCGCATTCGATTGTCGACTTCCGCGAAGAGGGCAGGAAATAAATAGAAGCCCGGCATATCTCGACTAAGCAGTTCGCCGCCAGCCACGAGCTTGGCGCCTTCATCCTGGCCTAGACGAATATAGCTGAGATCTTGATCGAGCTGACGCTGATCGACCACCGGGCCAATGTGGGTTCCGGCTCTGCAGGCGTCGTCCACTACAAGGGATTTCATACGTTCTGCCATTGCCGCAACGAAATCGTCGTGGACGCCATCTGTCACGATAAAGCGGGAGGAGGCAGTGCAACGCTGGCCCGTCGAGAAGAAGGCGCTGTTCACTGCACATTCGATGGCGACGTTGAGGTCGGCGTCGTCCAGAACGACCATCGGATTTTTCCCGCCCATCTCAAGCTGAACCTTTTTCATCGGATGAGCCGTCGTACAACTCTGTGCGATATGTTCCCCCGTGGAGGTCGAGCCGGTGAATGAAATCGCGGCAATTTTGATATTCTTCAGCATGGCCTCACCAACGACGGAGCCGCGGCCCATGACGAGGTTGAACACACCTGGCGGAATACCTGCGCGCGAGATGATCTCCGTTAACGCGTGCGCCGATCCTGGCACCAGCTCTGCTGGCTTGAATACGACCGTGTTCCCGCACGCGAGAGCAGGAGCAATCTTCCAGGCAGGGATCGCGACGGGAAAATTCCAGGGCGTGATGAGCCCCACAACGCCCACGGGTTCTCGCGTAATCTCGACGTCCACCCCAGCGCGAACGGACGGCAGCTTCTCGCCTGGGAGACGCAGACATTCACCCGCGAAGAACTGGAAGATCTGTCCTGCACGCGTGACCTCGCCAATCCCCTCTGGAAGGGTCTTACCCTCTTCGCGGGAGAGAAGCCGCCCAAGTTCCTCCTTCCGTGAAAGGATCTCGGCGGCGATCGCATTGAGGCAATCGTGCCGGGTCTGGATGGTTGAATGGGACCAGGCTCGGAAAGCGTCGAATGCCGCGTCAATCGCTCGCTCCACATCGGCTGCCGAAGCTTGCGCAAATTCCCCGACCACGTCGGACGTGTTCGAAGGGTTCACGTTCGGCACTGCGTTTGACGCAGCAAGCCATTCCCCGGCGATGTAATTCAAAGTCATCGATGTCCTCCAAATTAGGTTTGTCGAAAAATGCCATGCGGGCGGATGGCGAATTCATCATCGCTCTACGCGTCAGCGGCGTTGGTACCGGAATTCCCGCGGGACAGTGCTCGACCGCGCCGCAATCCAATTCCACATATATTGGGATATATCAATGCCACATTGGGCTAGCATATGATTTGACCTGTTTAGGGTTGTGCTGTAGCCTTCGTGTGTCGGCTCGTGGCCAACCAAAATCAGATCCATTAGAGAGGTCGCCAAGTGATCGCTGAACCCGCAGACAACACGCTCGCCCCCAAAGCCGGCGCCCTCAACGGAATTGTCGTGCTGGAAGTGGGAATGGTGATGCAGGTCCCTCTTGCCGGCCAAGTCTTGGGCGATCTCGGCGCGGACGTCATCAAGGTCGAAAGACCCCAGGGCGACATCACCCGTGGGCTCGATTTCGAGGCGACTCGGGTTGGGGGAATGAGCTCCTACTATGCAGCCATGGGACGCAATAAGCGTACACTCGCCTTGGATCTCAAGAATCCAATCGCCAAGGAAATCCTGCTTCAGCTGGTCGATAAGGCCGACGTGCTCATGCATAACTTCCGACCGGGCGTGATGGAGCGACTAGGCCTCGGATTCCCCGAACTGAGCGCGCGCAATCCTCGGTTGGTCTATGCCGCTGGGTTCGGCTTCGGTGAAAGCGGGCCTCTGGCGAACCGGCCCGGCCAGGATATGTTGGCGCAGGCTTTCAGCGGGCTTGCTCGCGGCGGGCTTGAAGAGCATCAACCACCTCACTTGACCAATTCGCCTATCGTTGACTACGGCGCTGCAATGTCGCTTGTACAAGGTGTTCTCGCCGCCCTTATTGAACGTCAAACCTCTGGGCTCGGCCAAGTCGTCTCGACCTGTCTGTACGATGTTGCACTCGCCATGCAACTCTGTGAAATTGCGAGCGAGAGCATTTACGGAACGAAGACGAACTGGATCAGTCAGTCGATCTTCTTCAAAACTAAGGACGGCTGGGTCTCGGTGGTTATGCTGTTCCGTGACAATCCGCTTGGGCTGATGTGCCAAGCGCTCGGCCTGCCCGACATCAGCACGCGACCTGAGCTGTCAACCCGCGAAGGTCAGGTTGCGAACCTTTCGACCGTTCAGGAATATTGCGCGGAGGCGATAGCCTCACTCACGACCGAGGCGGTCGTGCAGCGACTGTCTGAGGTGGATCTCCTTTGCACGGCCGTCAATGAGATCGCGGACGCCGTCAGTCAGGCCCAAACTGCGCACAATGGCATCATGTGGCAAGTAGATGTACCCGGGCGCGGAACCGTTCCGTTGGCCGGTCTTCCGATTAGCCTGTCGCGTACCCCGCCAGGCATCCGGATCCACCCAGCACCGATCGGTGCTGCCACCGACGAGGTGTTGTCCTCATTCGGATTCTCAGTCGAGGCCATTGCCGAGGCCCGCAATAGAAGGGCGTTCGGCTAGCCGCCGCGACCTTCGTTCGCGGCTAGCGCGAAGAAGCGCCATAAATTCCAAGCCAAACCTTCACGGATCATCCTTTGACCACATCAGACCTCCTCATCGCGTCCACGCCGTCCCCACATGTTCGGCTGTTGAGCATGAATAGACATGCGAAACGAAACGCTCTGAGCAATGAACTCATCGCACATATTGCCCAAGCCTGCCGCACTGCCGTTTCCGACGAGGATGTACGTTGCATCGTGCTCACAGGAGGTGACGCCTTCTTTTGTGCGGGCGCGGACATCAAGGAAATGCAGCAGCGCGGGTTCGAAGCCATCAACAACCCTATCAGGCGGAATAATTGGAGAGATATTACGACCTGCGTGAAGCCCATCATTGCAGCCGTTGAAGGTGTATGTTTCGGCGGCGGGAACGAACTGGCCATGCTCGCCGACATCGTGGTGGCGGGCGAGAATGCACAGTTTGGGCAGCCAGAAATCAATATAGGCGTGATCCCTGGCGACGGAGGCACTCAACGATTGACCCGCGTAGCAGGAAAATCATTGGCAATGTTGATGGTTCTGGGCGGTCAGCCAATTTCTGCTCAGGCCGCGCTGCGTGCCGGGCTCATCGCGGACATCGTCCCCACCGGCACGGCGAGCGCGCGAGCGCTCGAGATCGCAGGCCTCATTGCGCAGAAGCCGCCGCGCTCCGTAGAACTCGCCAAATCAGCCGTGCTCGCCGCATATCAGACGCCTCTGGATGCCGGTGTGGAATTCGAACGACAGGCAATTCGGGTGGCCTTCGCGACTTCGGACCAGCAAGAGGGGATGGATGCCTTCTTTGAAAAGCGCCCGCCCAGATATCGGGGAGAATGAGATATTCGACGCAAGGGCCTTTGCCTTCCGTCGTTGGTGCGGAACGGCTCCACCAGAACGAGGCATAAGGCGGCGGTCTTCACCAATCGAAATGCCAATACCTGGCCACGCTCCCCTCTCGGCTTGGGAGTAAGGGAGCCGTTCGCAGTATCAGGGTCGCGATGTAACCGTGCCCAGTGGCTGAGTTCCTAAAATGGGCGATGTGCTGCGCCACGGCGACTGACTCGTGCGCACTGTTAGTGATGCGCACCTTCGTCGCACCTCGCAAAAACGCGCAAAGCACAAACCTCCTTCGCCGTATGACAAGGCCGCGCGGCAATCTACTGCAGCATTACCGACACCTTGGATGACGGCGGCCCAGCCATTTGCCTTCCAGTATGCTCCGTCAAGGTGGTTAGGATGGGAGTACAGCGACATGTCCGCGAACGCGATCACCTCCTCGTACGCGAGAGACCCATGGACGGGGACCGGGTGTTCCGACTCAGCCCATCGTAGCGCCGCTGTTCGTTGCCTTTCCTTTTCGAGCACTTGAATCCTTGGTGTTGTCAGTTGCGCCGGATGTTGAGAGAGGCGGGCGCTGATCGCTCCTGCAGATCCGGAGTTCAGGGCCATTTTTCGTCGAGGCGATCAGCATTTCCGGCCCCGCAATGTAACCAGCGCGCGCATTGAGCTAGCGCACTCTGGCTCGAAAAATAGAGCATCTTGCGCGCGATTATGCAGCGTTTATCGCGATTCTGCCGACGTTCCTTAACTTCACCACGAGTTCTCGCGATCCCGACGCGCCATTAACTAGCCCAATTCGGTATTGCTGTGGTGCAATATTGACATTGGGCTATCTGCGTGTTGTGCTGCTCGCGTGAGAACTGGGGCAAGTACGACCGGCGTTGAAAAATAGCGACCGTGAGCGAGACGCTCTTTTCGCCCGCGGATGATGCCGCCAACTCACGGCGTCATCGCCATAGAAAGACGAACGCGACGCGCAAAGCGCGGGTGCAACAGGAGGGAACGGTGAAATGAGCCAGACGCTCGCATATGCAGGCAGCTTGCAATATCAAAACGAAACGGCTCAGGGACGTCATCTCCGCGCACCTCTGTCTTCTCGCCTGAGTTCGCCGCGCACAGCGCGGAGGTGCTCGCTTGTATTCCGCATCAGCGCCACTGAAGCCGACGAACGGCGATGACCTCTCGCCTCGCACTCCTGCGCCCATCATCCATGACGAATTGATTAAAGGAGCGGAAGCAAACCATGCAATTGACAGCACACCCGGTAGGCAACGTCGTTGAGATTGAAAAGTCCGTCGCGACGAGGTCAATGACTCTGGGCCTCGGCGGAGGCGTCGCCCTCGAATTCTACGACTGGCAGCTCTATGGCTTCATGGCGGCATTCCTGTCGCCGCACTTCTTTCCAGCCACTGACCCTGTCGTCTCGCTGCTCGCGGGACTGGCAGTATTCGGAGCAGGGTTTGCCGCACGGCCTTTAGGGGCGGCGCTGCTCGGCCCCATCGCAGATCGCATCAGCCACAAAGCCGTGATGCTGATCGCTGTTTCCGCTATGGCGCTATCGTCGCTGATGATCGCAGTGCTGCCAGGCTACAAGGATCTTGGCATCACTGCCACCATCGTGCTGGTTTCCCTCCGACTGGTGCAAGGCCTCGCCGTAGGCGCCGAAGCGGGCGTTGCCAATGCGATCGCGATCGAATTGGCACCGGCAGGTCAGGAGGGACGATACCTTGGACTGGTCAATGGCACATTCATCATGGTGGGCTCGATCGGAGCCAGCTTGGTTGCTTTCCTGGTCAGCGGCGCCGTGTCCCCTGAAGTCATGCGCGATTGGGCTTGGCGCGTTCCGTTTGGAGTCGGAGGTGTTCTAGGCTTGCTCATCATCTATCTTCGGCAGACCCTTCCAGAAACCCTAATCGCTCGCGCTATGCATCGGGTCGACGAGGACTCGCGCATCCAACAAACGACTGGCGGAGTGTGGAAAGCCCTTTGGAAGGCAAGGCTGTCGCTTTTCGCCGCGATTCTGGTTGTTGGCGGCGTGCAGATCGCTAATTACACGTACAATTTCGGTTTGCCTAACATTGCCAACGGCGTATTCAAGGAAAACAGCACTTATGTGTATGGCATCGTGACGGTCATGGGCGCGATTTGGATGGTGTTCTCGCCGACAATCGGTGCCTTTGCGGATAAGGTGAAACCGTCGCGGGCGTTCGTGATGATGCGCCTGCTGCTAATCCCGTCGTTCTTTCTATCCCTGCTCTATGCCGAGAAGAGCATTCTGACCTTCTCCATCGTTATGTTGGTGGGCGGAACTCTGGTCGGCTGCAATATGGCGCTATATAACTTTATTGCCACAACGTTGATGCCCAGAAATATTCGGACGACCGGCGTCGCCCTCGGGTACGCTATTGGCGCAACGATATTCGGCGGTACCACACCATTCCTGCTGCTATGGCTCCAACGCTCTAATCTGTCCTGGGTGTTTCCATTCTATGGCACAGCCGTCGCGTTGCTTAGCATCATAGTTTATCTGATCGCGAAGAAACGAGGCGGCGTGTACGTCGGGGATTAGGCACGGCGGAGCTTCGTCTCCTACCTCTGCCTACCCCAGCGTGAACGATACCCGCACGAAAGGCCCCGCCTTTGGACGGGGCCCTTCTCATTCAGACCGATTGCAACACGGAAATGGCCTGCTCTGGATCGAGCGTCATCCGCAGATTAAGGACGTTTGTGATCTATAGTCGCAATCTTAGCCTCGGCGGGCACAATGGGCAGGTTTTCGTTCCTCGTATCTACGACCAGTCGATGGTCCGCGGCGCTCCCGAAGTCGACCGCGGATGGATCCTGGCGCGACGTCGAGCGCAAGCTGATCGGCGCAGGGAGCACAGCCATCAGCATCCAGCCGTTCTAGCCCCGCACTCGTATAGCTCCAGCGTCATTGAGGACCACATAGGCCAGCCGCGTAGCGCGCCCGAGCGGCGAGCAGCATCAGCATCGGATTAGCGCCAGTTCTCCGGCTGTAATCAGGATCGGCGCTGAGGCGGTCTTGGATACCGAATTCTATTCTAACCCATTAGTTTCTTCATGTTCATCTCGGGCCTTGCGAGCGCGTCTGCTGTAGGTCTAAGCCGCCTCCCGATCATGATTTCGGCGGCACGAATTTCTCTCGCTACGACACCTAGGCTCCCGAATCCGCATGCGGCCACCAGGCGCCCATCTGCTGCGAGGTAAAACAAGATCTGAGCCCTCGCACCAAAGTCTCTGATTATGGGGATTCCTCCTTCCGGAACGAGGCCCACGATTTGCAGTGTCTCGTCGTATTGATCCGACCAAAACCAAGGAACGTCCTCGTAAGGACGGTTCTCGCCCAGCATGTTCGCCGCCGCCGCCGCACCTTGCCGCTGGGCGTTGCGCCAGACCTCCAGCCTGATTCGCTTTTCATAGAGGCGGTGAGGAAACGAACAGCAGTCACCCGCCGCGAAAACGTGCGGATCTGAAGTCGCGAGCGTCTCGTCCAGAGCGATACCGTCCTCGATTGCTAGTCCCGCCGCTTGCGCAAGGCCGACATTCGGCGTCGCGCCGACTCCAACGATCACGAGATCGGCGTCGCGCGAGCGACCGTCGGCCATTACCACCTTGGAACGGCCTTCGCTCCTATCGATGCGTTTGACGATCGCGGCTATCTCGATGCGCACGCCAGAACGTTCGTGCTTGGCTTTGATCAACTCGGCCATAGAAGCTGGCACTGCCCGCGTAAGTAGCCGCGGTCCTGCCTCGAGTACGGTCACCGAAGCACCTCTCGAGACGGCGCTCGCGGCAACCTCAAGCCCGATGAAGCCGCCTCCGATCACGATCACGTCGCATCCTCGACCAATGACATAGCGGATGCGCGTGGCGTCCTCGTACGTCCGTAGTGTCGCCACCTCGGCTCCTTCGGCGATCGGAACGCTCAGTTTCCGAGGTCGGCCTCCCGTGGCCAGTAGGAGACGGTGATACGCTATCGCTGAGCCGTTTGAGAGCGTAACCATGTTGGTCACGCGATCAATTGAGACCGCTTCGCTTCCCTGAAGATACTCTATTTCCAACTCGGCAAGGCGTTGTGACGTCACAATCAGCTTGGGTCCAGGGTTCATTTTGTCGAGCAGGAGCGCCTTGGATAGAGGCGGGCGCTCATACGGCAGTATAGATTCGTTGCCTACTAAGACCACTCTGCCCCGCCATCCACGTTCGCGCAGGGCGATGGCGGCGGCTGTGCCGGCTTCGCCCGCGCCGACAATCACTATTGTGGATTTTGCACTCAAGTGGCCACCCGATCGCCAGTTGAAGGCGGCGCATCGTTTGCCACACTCTCGAACACGTTGAGCACGAGGGATTTGAGTAAGAGAGCTTCCTTCCAACGATCTGTGCTGTCGTTGCCTTGTCGGTCGGTAATTGCATAAGGCTGCGGACCAAGTTCGCAGACGAAAGCGAGACGAGCATCCGCACCAGCGCGCCTTTGCCAGCTCTTGAATCCATACTTCCACCAACAGAGAAACAGATCCAACCAGATTTTGTGCTGAGGGAACGTGATCTCAATTTGTATCTGC
Source organism: Bradyrhizobium sp. LB14.3 (assembly GCF_040547985.1). Lineage (NCBI taxonomy): Bacteria > Pseudomonadati > Pseudomonadota > Alphaproteobacteria > Hyphomicrobiales > Nitrobacteraceae > Bradyrhizobium > Bradyrhizobium sp. LB14.3. The sequence continues at coordinate 189,852 of NZ_JBEPQT010000010.1, read as the reverse complement.
TCGCGCGATGCAACGCGGCCATGAAATGCCCAGGTGCGGTCGAGCACCTGCCGCACCTGCGCTTCGTCTTCGTCCGAGATCGGATACCAAAACTCGCGGCCCAATAGGACGTGCGAGAGATCAGCAAGCATGCGCATCTCGGGAACCTGATCCATCAACTCGAGTGTAAACGGGAGATCTGTCGTCATCCTATTGCGATGCGTCTCGAAGTAGATCGGCATGTTCGCATCTTGCGCCACCCTGATCCAGCCTTCCAGCAGCGGGACACAGTCGGCGACACGGCGCGGGCGAATGTCAGGCTGGACGTCGAGATGCACGACGTCGAGGCGCCGAGCAAGGTCAATGGCAGCTTTCAGGTGATCGATCGTCTGCGGGAAGCACATACCCTCGACTGCAAGTCCCGAGCCGGCTAGGGCACGTGCAATCAGGGCGACGCGCGCAGGATCAGTGCACGAGGTGCTAATGCCGTCGAACCCGGCTTCTTGGATCATCGCTATGTTCTGATCGATGGAACGTTCGACCCCGTCGGGCTGGCGCCGTTCCATCGCCCAAAGGGACTGTAGTATAAGCAAGCTCTGCTTCGACATTGTCCTGCATTCCGCCCTTTGGCTCCAATTAGAGCTTGATGAAGACGGTGTCGTTCTCGACCTTCACCTCGTAACTGCGCAAGTCGACGCATGCGGGCAAAGCACGCGACTCGCCCGTTCGGTAATCGAAGGTCCCGAAGTGCTTGGGACACTCAAGCATTCCGCCGTCGACGATGCCATCCGCTAAATGGACTTTCTCGTGGGAGCAGTGGCCATCGATCGCGAAGTAGTCTCCCTCGGGAGAGCAAACAATTGCAAACGTGCGGCTACCATGATCGAAGCGAAGGGTCTCTTCGGGCATCAATGCATTGGTAGCACAGGCGGCAACCCATTCTCCTTGGCTAGTCATTCCGTATCCCTCTAAATCTAAATCGCAACAATTGCACCGATGCCTTGGCAAATCCGCGACCCGCGCAAATGTCCTTGGCGGGCGGACGGGAGGCTCCCGCGCGTGCGCAGTGCTAATAAGAAGAGAGCCGGACGGACATTCCGCAACATCAGAGCTAACTGCCGCGCGCCCACTTCTTGGCCTTTATGCGTTTGTACATCCTCTCGTCCGCTTCCGGAGAACCGTCGTGAGCTGTGCCGAACCACTCGTCGAGCGGGATGCGACGCTCACCGTAGTTCACTTCGAAATACTTGTGGTGGAGGTAGTGATAGAAGTTGTCTGTGTTGACGGCCTTCACATCGTCTACGACCACCCGGTCGAAACCGGTGTGAGACTTCGCGGCGGACAACCCTGCGTGCATGAGCTGAAACATTGCATGCACCGGGTGGGAGGGCACGACGAAATGGATCAGCACGCCGGAAAAATAGGCGATGTGTTCAAGGGGAGACATTGACAAGCCCGACCACGGCCCCGGGTTTACGTTCTTGTGGTGTACTTTGTGTACGATGTGGTACAGCGGCCCGATATGAATGAGCCGGTGAATCAGATAGAAGTGCAACTCGCGCCAGACCGGCATCACTAACACAAGGATGGCGCAATAAACCGGGTGCTGTCCGAACTCGACGTACGGCAAATAGCTGTTAGCGTAGAGCCACCAGGTGGCCGCCTCGTATGCGGTCCATACTGGCACCGCGCTACACATGGTCCAAAACACGTTCTCAGCCGTCTGGCTTCCGAACATAAAGGCCGTATTGTCGGTGTCGGGCCACTTTGCATTATACTTGAAGTTGGTTTCCTGGCGCCGTTGGATATAGAGGATGAAGTGAAAGCTGCCATAGACTAGGAGCGTTAGCCCAGCGTTGCGCAGCAGAATGAGCAAAATCCAGTCAGCGCGGAATTCCCGCATTGTATCAAGCGCGGGTGTCAGATAGATCCACGATACAAGCGAGATCACGAAATAGAGGGTATTCCAGGGCAAGAAGTACCCCGGCAACCAACGAATAACTTTCTTCGGTTGCACTGGCCAGACAAAAATCGGCGCGCGTTCGGGCCTCTTGTTCGGTGTCCAATTCCCGCGTTTGTCGCGCGCCCCGTATAAGATGTCATCCATATTTGCTACTCCATCAACGTTTTGAAGAGAGAGGCTCGCCTACGCGGCCAGATCCTCAGGCGCCGAGACATCATCGCGGTTATCGCCCGCACGAGACTCAGATCAACACTCAAACGCCCTCTTGCTTCAGCCTTGACATAAACGCGGCGAATTCGTCGTCGTCGATAATCGAGGTTTCCTGCGGCCCCGGAAACGCATTCGCACTGACGTCAGCGCGAAATGCACTGAGGGCTTTCACACGCTCTTCCTTGACACGCTCTTGCAGCGCTTGCAGGTTCCCATAGGTCCGGGCGTGCCGGGGCCGCCGGCCTTCGCCACCACATATGTCCTCGGTGAAGAGAAAGATCACGTCCGCATCAGGTCCGGAGCCAAGCGAAACCGTCACCAGTCCGGTTCGCCGACGGATCTCTGCCATGACTCTGGCGGGGATAACCTCGCATTCGACTGCAAAAGCGCCGGCCTCTTCGAGGCGGCGGAAGCGGTGAAAAAGCGTCAAGGCTTCGTCGGCATTCTTGCCGAAAGCGCGAAGCTTTCCGACCCAGGTCGATTTCCTTGGAACGAGTCCCAGGTGACCCACGACCGGAATATCTTCGGCCGCGAGCATAGAGACGGTCGCCATGCCGCGTGCCGTGATCACCGCATCGGCGCCGTCGGTCAGCGCCTTCAATGCGGTGCGTAGGATATCGTCCCGGGTTACGGCATCGGCAAAGCCCAGTGCCGCGGTGACGAAAAGCCGTTTCGAGCCCTTGCGCACGGCCTCCACGTTGCGGGCGCGGGCAACCAGCATCTGGACACCAGCTTCCTCCGCAGCTGCTGCCTCGTCCGCCGTCTCAGCGGTGACTTGAGTGTAGCGCTTGCCCGAGTCTCGGGCCGCGCACAGATCGGCTACGGTCACCGTGCGCTCAGCTTCGCGCGCGGCCCAATCGTAAATCCGCGGCATCTTTTCTCACTAGCTCTCAAGGTTATTACCAAAGGTCCGGCGCGTCGATTCGGCGCCTGTGAAGGAATTTCGGAGGGTCGCCTCGCCACCTATCAACTGCGTGTCGTCCTGCGGTCGAGTGTCCATGTACAAAGTCGTCAAGCCGCCGGCCATCACTGTGCACATGGTTCGATATGCGGATGCCCTGCAGCGACAGGGAGACGGAGTGCGTCGGGTTTCGACATGCTGGCTCACAGCCGATCCTCACCTCGCTAATGCCTCTCTTGACGACGGAGCAGGCCAAGTCGGCATCCTGAAGCATATGGTTCAGGCTCATTCTGATTCCTTTCAACCCGACGCGAAAATTGTACGATACATCTCGTCGACTGCTCTACGTGTTGCCATGCCAGGAATGACCCCGAGCTTGGTGCAGACCAGGGCGCCGCAGCAAACCCCGAACCGCGCGGCTTCGATCACATCCCGTCCTTCGGCCAGAGCCACGGCGAAGCCGGAATTAAACGCGTCGCCAGCGCCGGTCGTGTCCACGACGTCGACCTCGGCGGATGGGATGGCTGTATCGATCGTGTCGGTCACAATGAGCACGCCGCGGTCGCCAAGGGTTACGATCACATTGGCGGCGCCGCGCTTGCGCAGCAGCTCCACTAGCTCGCGCGAAGGGCGCGGATCGTCCGGCCGTAGACCGAGCAGAATACGGAGTTCGCTCTCGTTCGGCGTCAGGTAATCGACTAGCGGGAAAATCTCATCAGGAAGCGGCGCGGCGGGAGCTGGATTAAGGACAGTTTTCTTGCCATGTTTTCGGCCCAGCTCCATGGCTCGCATTGCTACCTCGACCGGGGGTTCGAGCACCGCCATGACGACGTCGCTCTCCCGGATGCGGCTCTCGGCGCGATCTACATAAGCCGGGTCCATAGCGTTGGTTGCGCCATAGTCCATGATGATGAAGTTCTCACCGCGCTCGTTGAGAATGATGAAGCCCACCGCCGTTGGACTTTCAGCGATCTGCTTGACATGCGCTGTACCAACGCCCTCGGCCTTGAACAGATCGGTTGCGATATCGGCGAACTTGTCTTTGCCGATGATGGCCACCAGCGAGGAGTCCGCCCCCAGCCGCGCGGTCGCAACCGCCTGGTTTGAGCCCTTTCCGCCAGGCCCCATATCGAAACTGCTGCCGAGCATTGTGACGCCAAAGACGGGAATGTTCGGAGCCCGAATGGTAAGTCCCACTGCGAAGCTGCCAACGACGGTGATTTTCGGTTTACCCATCGATTCCTCCCTTGAAGGTGCTTAAAGCTCGCGCTTGTGTGGATTGCCTCCACGATATCGGCATAAGGGAAGTGCGGCGCTCAGCGTGACGGCGCTGTTCGCGGGCGCTGAGTATTGACACCAGCTCCTCCCTAAATACTCGCAGCAGCCGCCCAAGGAGACAAAACGTGCATCCAGGATGGCCCATCGGCGAGTTTGCTTATTGGTCGTTGTGAGCGAGCATAGATGTGCAGCTCGTGCGTAGAAATGGACAAAGCACGCTCTGATTTATATAAAACGCGCATGGTAAAAATACTGCAGCGCACATTTTTCCCTGAGAGCCATCAGTATGTCCTTCCTGATGGCGCCTGGACTCGCTGCGCCTTTACGGTGCTGAGGGCTGGTAAAGTCATTACTGCCCCTGACCATCACATCGCGCGAGATAGCTATCCGGGCCAGGACATTCTCTACTGCACAGCGGGTCGTGGCTTCGTATCGAGCGAGGGAAGGACATTGAGTGTTGGGCGCAATCAGTTGATGTGGATCGCCAACGAGACACCGCATGCGCACTGGCCCGACGAGAGCGATCCCTGGACCGTTCTATGGGTACGGGTCGACGGACCAAACTGTGCAGCCATTCGGCGAAAGGTGTTCGGCGGTGGTGCAACCCTCGCAACAATATTGGCGCCGAACAACATCGACCGGTGGTTCGAAGAGCTGTTTGGTGTCTTGCGCGCTCGAGATGATAACGTCGATATGGCCCTCAATCACCTTGTGGCAGAACTGCTGCACCTCATAGCAGCGCCTTCACCCAAGCACGGTGAGTCTCGTCTTCCAGCCCCATTGCGCGCCATCGTCTCAAAGATGCGGCAGGCTCCAGCGCGATCCTGGCATGCCGAGGAACTGGCCTCCGTGACCGGGCTCAGTGCCGCACAAACGCGGCGGCTATTCCAAAGGTATCTACAGATCAGTCCGAGACGCTGGCTGATCCGAGAGCGTATTTTGATGGCGCAAAAGTTACTTTTGGAAACTGACGCGGGGCTCGATGCTATCGCCGAACGCTGCGGTTTCTGCGACGTCTATCACTTCAGTCGTGAATTTAAGCGCAGCACTGGCACGGCCCCCCACACTTGGCGGCGCGCCGAAGGGAATTGAATCGATGCGTCGCAGCCTTCAACGTTTGGCCATTAAATGTTTGGAGCACATCTCCAAGATGACGTAGCTGGATGTTTCCCTGCGGAAACTAAGCCCCTAATGCATCGCGTTACTCTGTCAGATCACTGCCACATTGCAACTGTCAGCTGATGACGCTGGTTTTCTAGAATCCCCGTGCCTCTTCGTAACACCCGAAGTGCTCGCGTTGACCGCGACAGGAAGTGGCAAGGTTTGGCGGCTCGGCAGGGGCTCCGCACCCAAATGCATTCAGCACCCGAAGCCGCTTTACCCAATATTACCCAGATCACGTTGCGCGCCCACTTTGGGCGAATGCACTTGCTCCGCAGTATGTGGCGAGTAAGTGGCCATCGTAGAATAATCGATGGGCGGCACGTCCAAATGCCGGGATGAAATTTCTTAGGAGAGCCTCATGTCAGTCGCCCTTCCCACGCCAACCCAGCTTCGTAGCATCGCCGAACAGTGTGGTCTCTCACTGACCGATGAGGACGTTGCCTCGTTCCGAGGCCTGATGCAGGGCTCGCTCGAAGCGTACAATCTCGTCGCTGCAATGCCCGACGAATTGCCGGTGGTCAAATATCCACGCACTCCGGGCTATCGGCCGTCACCGGAGGAGAACCCGCGCAACGCCTGGTACCGCAAGTCGACGGTGAAGGGCGCGGCGAGCGGCAAGCTCAAGGGCAAGACGGTGGCCCTGAAGGACAACATCATGCTGGCCGGGGTGCCCATGATGAATGGCTCGGCCACCCTCGAAGGCTACGTACCCGACTTCGACGCCACCATTGTTACGCGCATGCTCGATGCTGGTGCCGAGATTGCCGGCAAGGTTCACTGCGAGGCCTTCTGTCTCTCGGGTGGCAGCCACACCAATGCGACCGGTCCGGTGCATAATCCACACAGGATGGGCTATTCGGCCGGCGGTTCTTCCTCGGGAAGCGGGGTTGTGGTCGCGCTCGGCGAGGTCGACATGGCGATCGGGGGCGACCAAGGCGGCTCGATCCGCATGCCATCCTCGTTCTGCGGCACATACGGTATGAAGCCGACCTGGGGTCTCGTTCCCTACACGGGCATCATGCCGATCGAGGTCTTTATTGATCACACCGGACCGATCACGGCAACAGTGGCCGATAACGCGCTGCTGCTCGAGGTGATCGCCGGTGACGACGGCTACGATTCGCGCATCAAGGCACCAAAGGTTGACGAATACACCAAGGCCTTGGGTGCAGGCATCAAAGGGATGAAGATCGGCATCCTTAAGGAAGGTTTCGAGCAGCCGTCCGCGGAGGCTGCAGTCAATGAAAGCGTACGCGAGGCAGCCAAGCGCTTTAAAGATCTCGGTGCGACTGTTGAGACCGTCTCCATTCCGATGCATCTCCTGGGGGCGGCGATCTGGACCCCGATCGGAACCGAGGGCGCCGTCCAGACCATGATGTTCGGCGACGGCTATGGTCTCAGCCGAGGCGATCTCTACCCGACCTCCCTGATGAATTTCCATCGCGGATGGCGGCGGCAGGCGGACTCGTTGTCCGAAACGAACAAGCTGTTCCTGTTGCTCGGCACTTACATCAACAACACTTTTGGTTCCAGGTTTTACGGCAAGGCCGTCAATATTTCCCGCCGCCTCGCTGCAACATACGACAAGGCTCTGGAGACCTATGACCTTCTACTCATGCCGACGACGCCGATGAAGGCAACGCCGCTGCCGCCTGCCGGCGCCAGTCGCGAGGACTATTTCACGCGCGCGATCGAGATGTTCACCAATACCGCGCCATTCGACATTACGCATCATCCAGCCATGTCACTGCCCTGCGGAATGGTCGACGGCCTACCAGTAGGCCTGATGCTGGTCGGTCGTTACTTCGAGGAATCCACCGTCTACCGCGCCGCCCATGCTTTCGAACAGATGGGCGACTGGAAGACGATGTGAGGCGGGCTGCGATGGCGCCCGGGTGGATCGCAACATATGACTAACGCATTCATGGCGGCATTCGACATTCTGAGCTTCGGCGCGATCATGGTCCTGATCGTACTGGGCCTCGGAGTCATAGCGAGCATGATGGGCATCTTCAATTTTGCCCAAGGCGAGTTCGTGTTGCTCGGTGCCTATATTACGTATCTCGCCTATAGTCATGGTCTCCCCGTTTGGGTCGGTATGGCGGCCGCACCGATCCTCGTCGGATTGCTGGGTTTTGTACTCGAAGCACTCATTATCCGCCGCTTCTATGCGGCACCGATCGTGGCGATGCTCGGCACCTATGCCCTCGGTCTTATCATCCGAGAAACGGTGCGGGGCCTGATTGGCGGCTTCTATCTGACGGTTCCGGAGCCGATTGGCGGATCTATCGCTATCGCCACGATGCACATCTCGGCCTGGCGCTTCGCGATACTCGTGATCACGGGTTTGGTGATGGGGGCCTGCTATCTGCTCCTGTCGCGCACGAGCTTCGGCCTGCGCGTTCGGGCGACGCTGGAAAATCCAGCGCTGGCGCGCGCCTCTGGCGTTTCGACGACCTTCATCTATGGCGCCACCTTTGCCTTCGGCGCAGCGTTAGCGGGGCTCGCCGGTGCGCTTATCGTGCCGGTTTTCGATCTATTTGCCGATCTCGGAATTCGTTTTCTGATCCAGGGATTTGTTGCCGTCATGGTCGGTGGCGTCGGCTCCTTCATCGGACCGGTGGCAGGGGCCGGCGTAATCGGCGCTCTTACCGCGGCGCTACCTTGGGCAGTGGCACCGGTAGTCGCCGACGTGCTCGTCTTCGTGCTTGCCATCTGTTTCATCAAGTTCCGCCCGCAAGGCCTCATCGCGCAAAGGGGAGTGTAGTCATATGATTGCTGATCGCGTCCAACTCACACGTCGTCGTTTCCTTTCGAACTTCGCTTTCACGGCTGGTGCGATCGCCACAGGAGCCAGCAGTTGGGTGATCCGCCCCGACTGGGCCAATGCGGCCGAAGGCCCCATCAAGGTCGGCATCGCGATCGATCTCACCGGCCCAATCGGCTTTGCCGGAAAGGCGGATGCCAACGTCGCCAGAATGGTGATCAAGGAAATCAACAATTCCGGCGGACTTTTGGGCCGGCCGCTCGAGCTTTATATCGAAGACACCGCCTCTAATGAATCGGTGGCGGTGGGCAATGTGCGCAAGCTGATCCAGCGCGACAAGGTGGACATGGTCCTCGGCGGCCTCGCGAGCTCGATGCGCAACGCGATCAAGGATGTAATCGTATCACGGGGCAAGACGCTCTATATTTATCCACAATTCTATGAAGGTCAGGAATGCACACCATACCTGTTCTGCACCGGCGCCACACCGGCGCAGCAATGCGACACATTTATCCCTTGGCTGATCAAGAACGGCGGCAAGAGGTTCGCCCTTCCAGGTTCTAACTATATCTGGCCGCGTAATCTTAATGCATACGCCCGTAAGTTGATTGAAGCAAATGGCGGCGAGGTCGTGTTCGAGGAGTATTATCCTCTCGACCAGGTCGATTTCTCCGCTACTGTCCACGGGATTATCTCTAACAAGGTCGACACTGTCTTCAACACTGTCATTCCACCCGGTGTCGGCCCCTTATTCAAGCAGCTCTATGAAGCGGGCTATCTCAAGAACGGCGGACGGCTTGCTGCCGTGAATGAGGATGAGAATTATCTTAGCCTCCATCCGGTCAATGAGATGGAAGGGCTTGCGAGTTGCCTCGACTATTACAAAGCAGTCGCCAAAGATGATCCCGTCTCCGCCAGAATTCAGGCGGCCTATGAAAAGGAGTATCCTGGAGATTCCCTGTTTGCCGCGAGCAGTGCCGCGCCCAGCACCTATCGCGGTCTGAAACTTTGGGAGGCCGCGGTCAAGGAAGCCGGGAAGGTCGATCGCGAGTCGGTGGCTGCGACGCTCGATCACGCAAAGATCGCGGAAGGTCCGGGCGGACCCGCCGAGATGGTGCCGGGCAAGCGGCACTGTAAGATGAACATGTACACGGCGGTGTGCAAAAGCGGGAAGTTTGAAATCGTGGAACGTAGCAATGGGCTTGTTGATCCCAGGGAATGCTGACGAATCGCGGTGGATGCGATGAGCGTGGTAGAGAGGCCATCGGTGCCCACATTAGAAGTGAATTGTGCGACGGCTGAAATGGCGGAAACCGCCTTTGCAGGGCAAGTTGGCCCTGCGCGACGGGTCCTGCTCATCATCGAAGGGCTAGTGCTGATTGGAGCACTAGTCCTCCCGGTGATGCTGCACGACTATCTTACGGTGTTTGCGACTCGCGTCGTGATCCTGGCGATCTTCGCTCTCTCGTTCGATCTGGTGTGGGGGTATGCCGGGATCATGAGTTTCGGGCAGGCCCTCTTCTTCGGCTCGGCAGGCTATGGCGTCGCGCTGCTTGCACGCGATCTCGACATCACCTCAATCCTTTTAGTGCTGCCGGCGGGCACACTAATCGGCCTCGTCTTCGCGCTGCTGCTCGGTGGTTTCCTCCTACTCGGCCGGCATCCAGCCAGCGTGATCTTCGTTTCGCTCGGTACGCTCACCGGCGCCTATGCCGCCGATCGTCTCGCGCGAGGCTGGTACTATCTTGGCGGCCAGAACGGCATTCCCTCGATTCCGCCGATGACGCTCGGCTCCTACGAACTCTCGGAAGGGCCGATCTTTTACTATCTCGCACTGGGGCTTCTCGTCATTGTCTACTTAGCATGCCGCTTCCTGGTGCGCTCGCAGTTCGGTCTCGCGCTCGCTGGCCTCCGCGAGAACGAGCAGCGCATCGCTTTCTTCGGCTATAAGACACAGCATCTGAAGGCCATAGTGTTCGCGATCAGCGGCGCCATCGCAGGCCTGGCCGGCAGCCTCTATGCCTTCCACGAGGGTTTTGTGTGGCCCAACATGATCGGCGTTGTGGTCTCCACGCAGGTCGTGCTCTACGTGCTGTTCGGCGGCTCCGGCACGCTGATAGGCGCGGTGATCGGTACGGCCATCGTCGAAGGCCTCTCTTTCTGGCTGTCGGACAATTACCGCGACATCTGGCCGATCATTCTGGGCCTGCTCCTGCTACTCGTGATCCTTTTCCGGCCGCTCGGGCTTATCAGCATAGTGTTGACGGAGCGCGAGCGCGTGGGTGGCTTCGCCGCGAAAGCGCAAAACAAGAAGAGGGCGCAGCATCATGCCGCTTCTTGAAGCCGCAGGCATTGGAAAGATCTTTGGCAAGCTTACGGCACTCGATGGCGCGGCTCTCACGGTCGGCGAGAACGAGTTCCACGGTTTGATCGGGCCGAACGGTTCGGGCAAAAGCACGCTGATGAAGTGCATTGCCGGGGCGGAAGTGCCGACGAAAGGCAAGGTCAGCTTCATCAACACTGACATCACCGCATTCACGCCCACCGAGCGCGCTCGGGCTGGCATGAGCCTGAAGTTCCAAATCACATCGGTGCTGCCAACCCTCACCCTCTACGACAATATCTTGCTCGCGCTGCAGGGGCACTGCTCGCTTCTTGATCTTGTGTTCTCGCGCAGCCGCAGACAGTTGCACGACCAAGTCATGATGATGCTCACCCAGTTTCGTCTTGCCGATCGCGCGTTTGATGCCGCAGCAGCGCTTTCTCATGGTCAGCAACAATGGCTGGAGATTGCGATGGCGCTCGCGGGCAAGCCCCGGCTCCTGCTTTTGGACGAGCCCACCGGAGGCATGAGTCTGGAGGAGCGCCGCGTCACCGGCGAACTCTTGCGACCAATCAAAGAGCATTGCTCTCTCGTTATCGTAGAGCACGATCTCGATTTCATCCGCGATATCTGCGACCGCCTCACCGTCCTCGACCAAGGCAAGGTGCTTGCGACAGGAAGCGTCGCGGAGATCCAGGCCAACAAACGTGTCCAGGAGATCTACTTGCGCCGTGCTTAAACAACAGTTCCTCGACATAAGGCATCTCGACGCGGGTTATGGCCGCAGCCAGGTGCTGTTTGACATTACCCTCGGCATTCCTAGGCGCGGCGGTGTCGCCGTGCTTGGCCGGAATGGTGCAGGCAAGACCACGCTGATGAAGGCCATCGTCGGCGAGCTACCAAGCTGGAGAGGCGAGGTTTTCTTTGATGGCCACGATTTCAATCGCCTCCGGACCGAGCAGCGTGTGCGCGCCGGTATCGGCTATGTGCCGCAAGAGCACTCGGTGTTCGCACGCCTCTCGGTACGTGATAATCTCGCAGTGGGATCGCTCTCCAACACCGACGCTTCGGCGATTGATCGGGTCCTGACGATCTTTCCCAAGCTCGGCCACCGCTTGGATCAGGCAGCCGGCACTCTTTCGGGCGGCGAGCGTAAGATGCTAGCGATCGGGCGTGCGCTACTGGGAAGCCCACAGCTGCTGCTGCTGGATGAGCCGACCGAGGGAGTTTGGATCGGCGTGATCGAGGAGATCACTGAACGCCTGACTGCGCTCACCAAGGAGATCGCGGTGATCATCGTCGAGCAACACCTGGATCTCGCTTTGCGCGTGGCGAGCCACGCGTACGTACTCGATCGCGGCCGCATCGCGCTGCACGGCGCGGCAGGCGATGTCCGCGGCAATCCGGAACTTCTGCGGTACCTCGCACCTTAGTTTTTAGCGCCAGTCCGAGATAGTTAACTCACTCGCTAAGTGAGCTTGGCGGAGCAGGCGAGGGTTCGCCATAGCGGTCCGGCGAACAGGCCGCTCAAGCGTTGTCTGAGTCAGCGAGGATGCGGCGGCATGTTGTGGCCAACGGCTGAGAGGATGACATTTGCGGCATCGTCGGCGCTGCACTTGAGGTATGTGGCCGAGGTCACCTTCGGCTTTTGTGTGTCCGATCATGGGCTCGATGGGGAAGCGGCGGCGCAGCTCTCGCCTAATGACACCGAAGACGCCGCGCTTCTCCCGAAAATGAAGACGCGAAGGTGAATTTTGTGCGTCGTGACCGCAGTGCCCCTGCTAGGCCCGCTCAATCGCACAGCCACAGAGTGTCTCGGCGCAGTCGATGACGTCCCGCAAACGTGTGACCTTCGCAGGGGGGCGGGCATTGCGCCGGCGTGCAGCACGAATAGGCCACCACGGGCCCGGCGGTTTGTTGCTGAGGACGGAGGTCCTCACGTCCAATTCGTAGGGCGCGGCGGCCTTTGCCGAATGCACTCCGGCTCCGGGGCATGGGTTGCGCTTGCAGGGGCGCCAGGATTGCTTGGTCGAGCCCACAGACACGCTACATCAAGTTCCAGAAGGACGCGCTTTTGAGAAAAGCTGAGGGGAGGCCGGCAGTCTTCCTATAAGCCGCCGTTTCAGGGCATCTACCCAATCTTACCCAATCACACTCCTCGCCGATGTTATAGCCAGCGTCGGCTCGGTTTAGACCACATGCTATTAAGAATGATCCGGGAGGAAGATCGTGTCTCACCATTGCACGGGCGACCAGGGGTCGGTCCGGGATGGTAATCGATCTGGGATTTCGGCCGGCGCCTCAGGCGCGGTTGCAATCGTGGCTACGCTGGACACCAAAGGCCCCGAAGCATCCTTCCTCTCGGACATCATCCAAACATGCGGCCGAAAGACCATCCTGATCGATATCGGGACCTCAAATAATGAGGTGAAGGCCGCCCACGCAACTGACGCGAGCCGCGCGCGCTCAGCCTCGCCCGCCGAGCTCCTGAAAGAGATTGCCGCAGCTACCCGCATAAAGGTGGCTGGCCTGCTCGCCTCGGGCGCAATCAGCGCGATTGTGGCCATTGCAGGAGGCAAGGGAAGCGCTGTTTTCGGCGAGGTCGTGTCTGATTTGCCTTACGGCTTCCCCAAGCTGCTGGTGACCAGTGCAAGACCAGCGCTCCTGGCCGAACTCGCGATCCACAACGACATCATGCTCTATCCGACCTTGGTCGATTTCTTCGGCATTAACGCGTTCACGGCAAGGGTGCTGGAGAATGCAGGCCGAGCCATTGCGGCCATGCGCTATGTGCCGGCCAAGCATGGGTGCGAAAGAAAGATTGTTGCGATCACGGCCTTCGGTGTGACGACGCCCGCGGCAACTCAATGCGTGGCACGTCTTGCAGAGGCCGGCGCAGACGCGATCGTTTTTCCTGCCAACGGTGCTGGCGGTCGCAAAATGGAGCAGCTGATTGCTGCCGGCGAATTCGATGCCGTGCTCGATCTGACCACAACGGAATTGGCCGATGAACTCATGGGAGGCACGGCCAGCGCCGGGCCCGATCGGCTCAAGGCGGCCTCGCGCCGCTCAATCCCACAAGTCATCGCGCCCGGCGCGATCGACATGGTCAATTTTGGTCCACCGGCCAGCGTTCCCGATCAATTTCGCGGCCGCCAATTCTATTCACATACACCGTACACGACACTGATGCGAACCACGCCTGCGGAGAGCGCAAAAATCGGCCGGGTTACGGCCGAGCGGCTCTCGCAAGCACGCGGGCCGGCAGCCGTGCTTTGGCCAGCCAAAGGCGTGTCAGATTACGACCGAGAGGGTGGCGTCTTTCGCGATGCCGATGCCGATGGGGCATGGCTCCAGGCAGTTAAGGACAATCTCCGGCCAGAGATCGTTGTCTGCGAGCTGGACTGTCACATCAACGACCCCGAATTTGCCGAGGCCGCCGTGACGTGGCTCCTCAAACAATTAGGTCAAGGAGGCACGTCCCGTGCGGATGTTTGAGCGAACCGAAATTCTCTCGAGGATTGCAGGTCAGGTCGCGGAGCGAAAAGCGGTCCTTGCCGCGGCGAGCAGCTGCGGCCTCGTCGCAAAATGCGCGGCACTCGGAGGGGCGGATATGCTGGTGGTCTACTCTACTGGGCTCTCGCGGCTCATGGGGCTCCCCACCAGTCGTATTGGTGACTCCAACGCGCGTACGCTGGAGCTTGCGGCAGAAATCCGCAACGTCGTGTCTTCCGTACCCGTCATAGGCGGCGTCGAGGCCTGGGATCCCCTGCGGCTCGATCTCGACGATCTTCTCGACAATTTCCTAGCCGCCGGATTCTCCGGTGTGATCAACTATCCGACCATCTCCACGATGGGAGAGAAATGGCGTGACCGCCGCGGTCGCGTTGGACTTGGGTTCGAGCGCGAGCTCGAGATGATTGCGACTGCCCGCAAGAAGAACATCTTCTCGCTTGCCTACGTTGCGAGCCCCGAAGATGCCAAAGCCATGGCAAGCAGCGGAGCCGACTGCATCGTCCCACATGTCGGCGCGACGCGCGGCGGGCTCGTGGGCCATGAGGAGGGCCAGTCCATCCAGGAGGCGATCCAGCGCATCAACGAGATCAACGCGGCCGCGCAAGCGGTCCGCTCGGACGTCATCCTGCTCTGTCATGGTGGGGCAGTCGCGGAGCCCCAGCACACGTTCGAGGTCTATCGGTCGACTGAGTGTGTCGGCTTTGTCGGGGCCTCCTCAATCGAACGAATACCGATTGAACGCTCGGTCAAAGCGGCGGCAGAGGAGTTCAAAGCCGTTCCCCTTCCGCGACATCACTGACGTTCAAAGAAACACCGCAGCGAGGCGGAGATGGACAAGCCGATCAACCAATCAGGCGAACAAAGGACAGCGGCATTGCCACCAATAGATGCTACTCAAACGTTCGAAACAGAGGTGCTCGTAGTCGGTAGCGGGGCAGCCGGCCTTTCGGCGGCACTCTACGCCGCAAAGAATGGACTTCGCGTGACGGTTTGCGAAAAGTCTTCGCGTCTCGGCGGGACCACGTCGCTGTCGAATGGCATGATCTGGGTTCCCTGTTCGCTTCAGGCGCGCTCCGCCAAAATCGATGACTCGCTTCCGAAAGCCAGGACATACCTCGAGCATGAGCTTGGCAATTACTATCGGCAAGACTTCATCGAAGCCTATCTTGAGGACGGGCCGACTGCGCTTGCCGCTCTCGAGACCGGGACAGAGGTCAAGTTCACGCTGGCCTCCGCGCCCGATTATCACTCAAGCCAGGTCGGCGGAGTCGACAAGGGCCGGGCACTCAGCCCTGCACCCTACGATGCGCGGCTGCTCGGCCCCGACTTCGATCTGATCGGCGACCCCATTCGCGTTGTGCTCGGGGGGATGATGATTTCTTCCAGCGAAGTCCGACGCTTCCTGAATCCGTTCCAATCGTTTGCTTCCCTCAAGCATGTCTTGCGTCGCGTGACTCGCTACGCGCGGGATCGCTTGAGCTACAGGCGCGGCACCGAGTTCAGCGGAGGCAATGCCCTGATTGCGCGCCTGCTCGTGAGTTTGCGGAAGTTAGGCGTAGAAATATGGCCGGCGTCTCCTCTCGTTGAGCTCGTCATGGAAGACGGGCGCGTCACAGGGGCAATCGTCAAACGCGGCAATTCTGAGATCCGCGTGCGCGCATCCCACGCTGTCATTCTCGCGACCGGCGGCTTCGCCCGCAACGCGCAGCTGAGAGCCGAGCTGAGCGGCCCACACCAGCATGACGACACGCTGGCTCATGCCGATGTTACAGGCGATGGCATTAACCTTGCCTCGAAGCTCGGAGCTGCAATCGACAAGGACGTCGCTTCTGCAGGGTTCTGGACTCCAGTCTCGATGCTCAGGAGTGGGACAGGCTCCCAAATTGTCCCCTACGGATGGCTCGACCGCGGACGACCCGGCGTCATCGCGGTTGCCCCGAATGGGCAACGTTTCGTCAACGAATCCAATTCATACCACGATATCTGCCTCGCG
Organism: Bradyrhizobium sp. LB14.3; assembly: GCF_040547985.1. NCBI lineage: Bacteria > Pseudomonadati > Pseudomonadota > Alphaproteobacteria > Hyphomicrobiales > Nitrobacteraceae > Bradyrhizobium > Bradyrhizobium sp. LB14.3. Next base: position 173,758 of record NZ_JBEPQT010000010.1, on the reverse strand, counting down.
ATGTTTGGAAACGGATATCCCGCAGACAAGCGGTTCTACTTCGTTTGCGATCACGAGTTCGTTCGGCTGAGGGGCATGGGACATCTGCTGCCTTGGCCATGGACGCTGAGTATCCGGAAGTACGCGCGGCTCGGCTACGTCACACTGGGCCGAACGATACCGGAGCTAGCCATGCAAATTGGGTTGAATCCCGGCGAGCTCCAAAGGACGGTCGAGGAGCATAATGCGCACGCCGCCACTGGCGTCGATCCGCTCTTCAAACGCGGTGAATCGGCGTTCAACCGCACGCTTGGCGATCCCTCGGTAGGAACGAAAAATCCAAATCTTGGGCCCATCCAGAGTGGCCCCTTCATCGCGCTGCCGATCGTTCCGGCAACGCTCGGCACAGCCGCCGGCTTGGCGACCGATAGCTACGGCAAGGTTCTGGACGCAGAACGCAAGCCAATCCCGGGTCTTTATGCCTGCGGCAATGATATGACCTCACCAATGCGTGGAATTTATCCGGGAGCAGGCATCACCATCGGCCCCGGCATAGTCTTCGCTTACCGGGCAGTTTCGAACATTCTGGCATCCGCTCATCGCGTGCAGAAGGCGCCTGCATCCGCAACGTGAAATCGCGACTCACGGCATCTGTATCGCGACACGAGGTCAATTCGGTCGTCTTGATGCCGTCGATTTTGCTGCTTTGGGAAGCAAGGACCATGTCTTCATTCTGGCGGCGTTCTCCTGTTCGAATCTCTGCTGGATGCCTCCCGGACCGCGTTGAGCCGGGGTGATCAATTTCGCCTTCGGCGGAGGTGCATTGCGGCGGCGGGATGCGAGCCCATCACGCGAGAGTCTGAACGCCATCATCGAAGACCGACCTTCGCATTTTATCACACGCGTTTCATCCTCTTACGTCTGGAATCAACATGCGTCGTTCGCGCCTCGCCAAAATCGTTGCGACCGTTGGTCCGGCGACAGCTGCACCAGAACGATTGCGTGCTCTCTATCTCTCAGGCGCAGATACGTTCCGACTCAATTTCAGTCACGGGAGCCTGGACGATCACGCACGGGTCTATGACTCGATCCGCAATCTCGAACGGGACTTCGGCACGCCAATAGGCGTCCTGCAGGATCTGCAAGGACCGAAGATCCGCATCGGCGCCGTCGAAGGCGGCAAGCTCGATCTACGCGCCGGCGAGAAGGTTCGATTTGTGCTCGACGGAGCTACGGGCGGAACGCAATCGATCCCACTACCTCATCCGGAAATATTCGCGGCCGCACGTCCGGGCCAGACTCTTCTCGTCGACGACGGCCGAGTGCGCCTGCGCGTTGAGAGTCCGGGCGATGGGCAGATCATCGCGACAGTTCTCGTCGGTGGAGCGATCCGCGATCGCAAAGGGGTAAACCTGCCAGGTTCGCTGCTTGCTATATCTCCTCTGACGAAGAAGGACCGCGGCGACCTCGCCTTCGGCCTCGCACTCGGGGTCGACTGGGTCGCCCTGTCGTTCGTCCAGAAGCCTTCCGACCTCCTAGAGGCGCGCGGGCTGATCGGCGAGCGTGCCGGTCTGATAGCGAAGATCGAGACGCCTATGGCGCTCGATCGTATCGACGATATCATTCTCCTGTCAGACGGCATTATGGTCGCACGCGGTGATCTCGGTGTCGAAATCCCGCCCGAGGAGGTGCCGGGCCGACAGAAGGAACTCATCCGCGCCTGTCGGCTGACCGGAAAGCCCGTGATCGTCGCAACACAGATGTTGGAGTCGATGGTGGCTGCACCGACAGCGACGCGCGCGGAAGCCTCAGACGTCGCTACCGCCATCTACGATGGAGCTGACGCGGTCATGCTGTCGGCTGAGTCGGCAAGCGGCGCCTATCCAATCGAGGCAGTTGTCATGATGGACAAAGTAATCAGAAGTACTGAACGGCATCATCTCTATCGGTCGCTGGTCCAAGCCTCGCAAGCCGACGAAGAGATGTCCCCACCGCATGCAGTCGCCGCCGCTGGTGCAGACCTTGCGGTGACCCTCAATGCGAAGGCGATCATCGGTTTCACCGCAAGCGGCACGACGGCGGCGCGCATCGCGCGCAAGCGGCCCCCGGTGCCGGTTCTTGCTCTCACTCCAGATGAGAACGTCGCGCGGCGCATGTGCCTGCTGTGGGGGGTGCACAGCATCGTTTCAGACGATCCCGCCACCGACGAGGAGATGACGCAGATAGCCGCAGCGGTGGCGCGCAATGAAGGTTATCTTGAAGCAGGTGATTTGATGATCGTCGTATCCGGCGTGCCGTTTGGGCAAATAGGTGCAACCAACAACGTCCGTATTGTCACCTGCTAAAATGGTTCAGGACAATTTCGCTACATCTGCCCTAAGAAACGAAGCACTACGGGCCGAACAATGATCGCCGACAACGCTCTGATTCTTCATCGGTGAGACCAGGAGCTGACCTTGCTTGGGCTCGACTACAGCATTCGGCTCGTTGATTTGCTCCCGGTTATCGAAGAAACGCTTTCGGTCGAAATGGCGCAGTGATGCGGCGGGCCGGATGCAATGCTCTGGCAGTTTTTTTGAGCTCCTCGGAGGTTCGAACAGGCAGTGCTTGATTGCGAGTAGCCGGTGTTAGCCGTGATATACGGCGTACGGGAACGGCGTTCCAGCTTTTCAGAGTCATAGCGTCGAACGAGATCTGTAATGAAAAACAACTTCTTGGTGCCGGACGTCAACGAGTTCCTGGAGCTCTGGGAGCAAACCTTCAATGTGCACGCGCCGGAACGTCTGGTTGGGCTATACGCCGATGATGCGCTGTTTCAGGGTACATCGAGTGCTAAGCTCTGCATCGGGGCTAAAGAGATAGGCACTTACTTTCATGGTATCGCTACCGTAAGAATGGACGTATGGCATTCCGTCACGTTGGCGTACAACGTTGTTTTGGTGGTGGGACATTATGTCTTTTCACGGATGCGGAATGGTCATGAGGTGTCGACGCCGGCTCGGTTCACCTTCGTATTACGTCTCGAGGACGGCGTGTGGAAGATCGTACACCATCACTCATCTGCCATCCCCGATTGATCGCCGAACCAAGCTTTGCGGTATCGGAGTTTGTAGCTGAAGTGGCATACTCAAGCTGCCTCTCGCCCCATCGTGCCTCTGGATCGCCCAAATTTGTCGAACAGCGCTCGCAACGAGAAACAGGACGGCAGCGAGGTAACGCCTGTTTTGCTGAAGCGAGTGACGGCAGAAGGGCAGTCCCTCGATCGAACGAAGCGACGCCTTCGAGCTGGTGCGCGACCAGGCCGCCCACCCACTTATCCGACCAGAGCTCCGCTCGCATATCTGCTCTGCTCGGCGCTTGTCGGCCGTCACAAGACGAGGCGTGGTGTTCGTGATATCCGGGCGGCGCATCGGCGATCGGATAGGTGGACATGCAACAGGAACTACGCGCGGCCGTCGAGCGAGCGATTCACGCCTACGTTGCCGATACCTATGGCCTAACCGGCAGGGTCTCGACAGTTGTGAAAGGTGCGAATTGGACGTTCGTGGTTCGTGACGGCGCCCAAGATCGGGCTTTCGTTCGTCTGTATCGAACATGGGGCCGCTCCGCTGCCGATGTGGCCAGCGAAATGGCCGTGCTCCGAGCCCTTCAAAGTACGCCTGCGCTTGACGCTTCTCGGCCCCTCATCGACCATGAGGGAAGGTCGTTCTCCACATTCGAATTGCCTGACCGCACCAGGCGCCTTCTTGGCGTCTTCGCGCCGGCTGCGGGGCGGGAACTCGCGGCTACACCGGCCGATTGGTATCGCGCCGGCGTTGCCCTGTCCGATTTGCACCGCCAGACCAGGCTCACGAAACTGGCGCCGAGCAGGGAACTTCTGAGCGAGGCGAGGGACAAGGAGACGCTCGCGATGATCGCCGAGAGGTCTCCAAGGCTTGCCGACGACATCAGCAAATCACTAAGTCTGCTCCTGGGCGCCGGTGCAAGCCAGTCGATTGGCCCGACAGGGCTTTGTCATGGCGATGTCAGGCCGATGAACATGCGGGTTCAGGACGAGCGCGTCACATTCTTCGATTTCGATGATTGTGGCCGCGGCCCTCAATGGCTCGACGTGGCGGCCATGGTGCTTTGGCTAGAACTCACGGCCGATGACCATGTTGGCGCACTGTGGAAGGCCTTCCTGACCGGATATGGCGTGGACGAAAATGAGTCCTTTGTCTATTTTGTGTGCCGGATGGTGGCTGGACACCAGCTGCGCATACTGCGGTTCTTGTTTGACTATTGCGAGCTCGACGGCGCGCTGTGGGCTGATGTTCTGACCCAGGCCAAGACGACCGTGAGCAAGGCCGCCCACCGCCAGCTTCGCGCATTTGTCTCCTGATGCGAGGATCTATTCGTGATTGCCTGCAGCACTCGAGGCTACTCAGGCGTAAACTGTGACCGCCCCGACGGGCGGGTTTTCCGAGATCGCTTTCAGTGAGCCAACGAGAGAGATGCACGGGTTCCATTCGCAAGTAATGCAGCGACGTTGCTTCATTGGCTTTTCTTCCATCTCCTTCTTCATCGTCGGCGCCGGAATTGTCATGCCGGCGTGGGTTGCGTTCGATGTGGGCGGATCGAACCTGGTGGGCCTGGTTCTGCTGGCCTCCAGTCTTGCCGGTTTTGCCCTGGCGCCGCTTAGCGGACATCTCGTCGACCGTCACAATCACCTCAGGGTCACCGCATCGGGACAACTCGTCAGAGCTTTGGGCTTGCTAATGTTGGCTCCGGTACAAGTTTTGCCCGATGCGCTCTCGCGTCCTATCCTCCTTCTATCAACAGTTCTCGGAGCTTTCGGCTACGCGATTCTAGCAGGCGCGATGAGCGGCATCCTGCAGTGGCTGATTCCCGAGACCGAGCGCATGCGCTTTAACCTGCGATTGTCGTTCTTCAATCAGGCGGGGATGGCTTTGGGCACAGGTGCGGCCGGCTACGGCATCGCTCACGTCGGCAGCGCGACGACCGCCGCCCTGTTTGCCTTCGTCGCGATCTCCGTTCTGCCCCTGTTGAGGAATCTGACCGCGTATCCTACGCGCACACACGCAGCGAAGCGCCTCAACCTGTTTTCGGCTTCTCGTGAAGCGATCAACTATCTTGTGAACGAGCCCCAAACCCTATCCGCGTCGGTATCAGTGGGCCTGGTATTTGCCGTCATTCAGATCACAAACCTGTTGTTACCTGGATTCGTCAGTCATTCGCTCGGCGGAGGTAGTCGCCTCTTCGGTACACTCGAGATGACGGCTGCGATTGCGGGCATGGCCGCTCTAGCCGCTGCGGGGATCCCAGCCGTGGCCAGAAGAATGGCTCGTATGACGACGCCCCTTGTGGCCGCCGCGGGGGGCTCGTTGCTCGTCCTGTCCTTTGCGACCGACCCGCTTGTCGCAATTGTGCTCTATGCGGCGGCTGGGATGCTGTGGAACCTATCGCGGGCGGCGGCGAACGGACATCTCTTAACCGTGGTCGATTCCGCGCTAATCGGACGCGTTCAAGCCTTTACTAGTCTTTTAACCGGAGCGGTTGGTGCGCTGATCTTCCTGCTTCCCACTTTGCTTCCGAATACGACGGAAGCTCAGCTCTACATGGCATGCGGCGTGATGATCTTAGTCGCGACCGCGCTCCTCGCTCTCTGGACTCGCCGCGGCAGACCCGCTCGCACCTGACAGGTCAGCATCGACGATGGGCGATGCCGCCGAGTTCTGGGGCCGAAGGGCGACATCGTGGACGCTCGCGGACGATATCCCCCGGCATACTTTTGTCTATTGCTGATTTTTCTCCGCTTGCTCAACGGCGCCAATACTGCCGCCTGCGCCAGTTCTCCCGCGCCCGTCGCAGTCTTGTTTCACGCCAACATCCGCCCCCGCAGCCCTGATGAGTTTTCTGAGCTCTTGAGCCGTATTAGCGACCTTCCATCCTTGACGGTCGGACATCTGGCGCACCTCCTCATCGGTGGCGGAAAGGATTTCCACGCTTAGCGATTCGAACAATCGCTCCAGATCGAGACTCGGGTGCCAGCGTGTCATCACTTGTTCCAGTACTGGTGTTGGCGCAGCAACGTGCGCCTCATCCGTCGTCGTGTCGTGTCGTAATCGAGCTCGGACATCTCATGGATCTTGCAAATCTCTCTAGCCGCCAGACCATCAGCCATGCCTGCGATGATTTTCAGCGCCAGTGGATCACCCTCAAACAGCCGATAGATGTTGGCCAGCGTCTGTGCGGCAACCAAGATCCGCTCCGGATCGGGCACCTCGTCGGCATCTCCACCGGGCCCGCTCCGCTGGTCCTCGTTATCGCGGCTCACGAACAGCCTTTGCTCAAGCCGCGCACGACGCCAATGGTCGTTGCAGATGCTGCGCATCACACCCGACAGGAAGCCCAGGATGGGCACGCCGGGCGGCCAGGGGCGCGAGCCGTCGAGGGTGCGTGCAATCGCCTCGTGGAGGATGTCGGTCCAGGAGAGCCCTCCCGGCAGGTCGCGGCTCCACAATCGTGCAAGAGCTTTGAGCCGCACGAGATCGATATCGGACAGGGCATCTACGACATCAGTCGCATGGGCGACCGCGTTGGCAGGATGGGGAGTGATAGTCAATGGTTCCATGTTCACAGTGCTATGCGCTCCAGCCAGCCCAGTGCGGACAGCCGAAGAAAAACATTTTTGACGTGTCTGCCCGACCGGAGTTCAGACGCATCGTCTGTATCGCAACAGGAGAGCCTTCATGGACGACACGTTGGCAGCGGCGCGCCGCTGGTATGCAGAAGACCTGGGATACAAAGTCCCGGTCCTGCGTAACCCGAAGCTGATCGAGGCCTTCGCCACCGTTCGGCGCGAGCAATTCGTAGGCCCTGGGCCGTGGAGCATCATCTCCGACCCATACAGCGACCCATTTCTGACCCCTGATGACGACCCGCGCTGGCTCTACCATGACGTTCTCGTGACGATCGATGCGAGTCGTAACCTCAACAATGGGATGCCCAGCTTCTGGGCCCGCAATTTTGACCATCTTAACATCGCCGCCGGCGAGCAGGTACTTCAGGTCGGTGCCGGCACCGGATACTATTCGGCGGTGCTGGCCGAGATTGTCGGACCCGCTGGTCGTGTGACGGCGATCGAAACCGACACAGAGTTGGCGTCGCGGGCCCGAGTGAACCTCGAGAGCTGGCCCCAGGTCGATGTCGTCTCGGGCGACGGCCGGGCGGTAGATGTCGGCAAGGTTGATATCGCCATCGTGTTCGCCGGAGCCACTCACCCATCCCGTGTCTGGCTTGATCGCCTTGTCGAAGGTGGCCGGCTTCTGATGCCTATGACCGACGATACCTGGAAAGGCTTTCTTCTCCATGTGGTACGGCGTCGAGACCACTTCGAGGCCTCTTCCATTGGTGCCGTCTCTATTTATCCTTGCACGGGTGGACGCGATGAGGACGCTGCAAGACGTCTACATAACGCGATCGACGGGTTGCCGCTTCGCAACCTTCCAATTCGCGCGTTGCACGTAGGTGAGCCGAGATTTAACGACTCAGAGAATGTGTGGTTTAGCGGGCCGGGCTTCTGGCTCGAGCGTGATCCTCCATGCTAAGACGACCTACACTGATCGAGCGCATACCTGTTCAGCCAAGTTGAAGATCACCGGCTCCGACGAGAACGCGCGTGGTCGAGCCAATTTTACACGTCGGCGTTTGCTCCACGAGTAAGGTCGTGATGCAGGATCACTTCTTTGCTAATGAATGATAGGAACTTCTCGGCAAACTCTGGGTCAAGGCTAGCTGCCTGTGCGAGCGTGCGTAGTCTTTCTACTTGGCGTTCCTCACGAGCTGGATCTGCCGAAGGCAATTGAAGTCGCGCTTTTAGTTTTCCGACCTGCCGAGTGCACCTGAAACGTTCCGCGAGAATGTGGATAAGGGCCGCGTCGAGATTATCGATGCTGCTCCGCAGTTCGTTCAATTCGGATGGAGTTTCCAAGTTCGCGTCTCCTTTCTATGCAACCATACTTTCCAGCTGGACACCCGGGTCTCTGGCTGAAACATTTTCAGGCTTTCCGAGTCACTGGGCCCTAACAGCCCGGTCTGATTGAACTAATTCGATCAATCTCAGTACGCCACCTCGGCATTGAAAGCATTTCTGACTCGAGCGCAGTAAATCAGTATTGGCCCATGTGGCCATCGAGGTCTGCGGGTCTTGGATAGCCAGGCGGCCAACAATCTCAAGAACCACGTACGTTACTGCACTTTCAGGCTCGGCATAATAACGGCATCCGCGGTGCCTAGCCAGCCGCCGCGGTGCGGGCCAGCGCGACCAGGCCACCGCATTCTTAATTTGGGCGCGGTGAAGGATCGTCGAGCGTGCCAAGTGGTGGATGCCCTTGCTCTATGAGGTCTGGTCATAGGGTCGTATGCCTTAGTCGAACCCACGGACTGCCGGAGTGGCAGCTTCTGCAGCTGCAACTTCACTCATAAAAGCAACAGCCAGTCCGAAGCCGATGAGGCCAATCAGGATCGACCCTGCAGCAAGGGATGTGACCCCGCTAGTTTCGACGAGGATACCGCCGAGAACGGCCCCGATGGCTATTCCTGCGAAGGTGGTCGAGCTGTTCATTGCCAAAACTAGCTTCGACCTCTCCCCGGCTAGATCGAGAAGCCGGTGCTGGATCGGAACGAGATACATGTAACTCGCGTTGCCCCAAAGAAATGCGATGAGCACGGTTAAGGCACCATGATGCCCGAACCCTACCAGAGCTACGAGAACCATTAGTTGTGCGCCGATCACCGCAATGAGAACTTTGTAGGGGCCGAAGCGATCAGTTAGAAAGCCGCACGCTGCGTTTCCTGTCACAGCTCCGAAACCGTACGCAAAGAGCGCGCCTGAGAGCAGCGGCACGCCTGGAAGCAGAGAACCGGTGATAATGACGCTCACATAGGAGTAAACAACGAACTCGGAAATGACCACGAATAGGGTAACCGAAAGAACACCGTAGATAGCCTTGGGGAAGTCTTTCGAAGCCGGGCCATTTCCGCGCTCCGGCGCCTTTGCAGAGACACCGGACATCATAGGGGCAAAGATCAGCAATGCCAGGAGCCCCGCAACTGCCACAAAACCGAAGGCAAACCGCCAGCCGATGGCATCAGCGATCCAGCTGGTCGCCGGAACACCCGCAACTTGTGAAACGGTCATACCACCGAAGATAAGGGACAATGCCGACCCTTTGCTACCGGGCGGCAGCAGCTCGGTTGCCAATGCGGTGGCCGCCGGGGTGAACATGGCTGCGCCGTAGGCTGAAATGACGCGAGCTGCAGCAAGGGTTGCAAAGTTCGGAGCGATCGCACAGATCACGTTGCCGATGATGAAGATTGAAACGGATAGGATCTGGACGTTGCGGCGGCTTGCGGCCCGGAACATCCAGGCATTCAGCGGCGCAAATACAGCGTAGGAGAGTGCGTAGATTGAGATTATCCATCCCGCCGCACCGGTTGAAATGTTGAGGTCACCAGAAATCACTTCTAGTGCCCCGATGATGACAAACGTATCTAGGCCAATAGCGAACGCAGCGATCATCAGAGCGGCAAGGATTAGCTTTGTTCGTTTATCAGGAGGAGATAAGCTCATGATCCTGGCCATTCAGTTCATCGCGAGGTGTTCAAAGCCGTCATGCAACTCAGGATAAGGGGCGGCCGATGGTCGTGCCTGAATACCCGGGGACGACGGCGCTGCCACGGCCCCAGCACCTCTCCACATCCTGTGTGATCTCAAGCTCGGCGGGATATTCGAGCACCAATCTGCGTAAGCCCCGCATCATACAAGCCTTCCAGGAGGTTTTTCGCTACAACCGGCGCTGTTGTTTCGAAAAGCGGCTTTATTTGATGCTTTCGCGTCGATCTACCCCACCCCGGCGAGCTCGGCGAGTATGACGTCTCGCAGCTTGGCCCCTTCGAAGTGGAGATATTTCACGCTGGCATGACGCGTACATCTTCTCGCCCGGCAGGGCGTGCAAATGCGGAGCGTCAGGATGCAGCGATTCGGTGCACGCGACCCGCTACAGATCACGATTTGGCTCATCCCGCTGCGAGTTTTGCGGGAATGCTGCGGCCACAATCTGAGATACGTTTTGGTGAATGGTTGCGAAGGAATCACCAATGAGCAGCACAAAAGTTGATGGCGAAACGGTATTGCGCGCGGCTTACACTGGCGATGCCCAGGCGCTCTATGACGTGACGGCACAATCGGTTCAAGAACTGGCAATCACCCATTACAAGCCCGAGCAACTGGAGGGGTGGATGGGAGAACGTACTGCCAAATATTACGAGGATGTCATCGCTGCGGGCACCACGATCATAGCCGAGCAGAACGGCGAGGTATTGGGGTTCGTCGACTCAGTTCCTGGCGAGGTGACCCGCCTTTTCGTTTTGCCGAAGGCAGCAGGCCGCGGAATTGGTGAGCGATTGCTCAAAGCTGGTCTTGAAGCCGCGGCAAAGGAACACCCAGGACCAATCAAAATCGAGTCAACCTTGAACGCGCAACGGTTCTATGAACGTCATGGCTTCAGGGCCATCCAGAAGGGCTACTTCTCTCATGGGCTTGGCGGAGATCCGATCGAGATTGTCGTCATGGAAATGGCACGATAGAGCAGAGTGCAGAGCACTTGGTCCTCAGATATCATCTCTATCTGCAGGCCGGCGCGATTTCGAAACATCATGTCGAGCCTTCCTCCTAAGCCGCACGACGTGCCGCCATGAACAACCTAGACCATCGTCTCACCTCTTCCGATCGCACGTACGAAGCTCATTTCGACCGCTCGAACAATCGGTGCCTTCGGTGCCTTCGCCATTGGTTCGAACACATTTGTCATCATCGAAGCAGTCGATGTGAGCTTGCCCACTATGCTGCGCCTTAGACCCCAATTCGCTCTTCGCACCGGCCAGCCTGCCACAGCGGAGCTAGTTTTTAAGTAGTCGCCGCCGCGTAGCCTCGAGTCCGGCGATTTGCCAGGACGCGCGGTATGGAGGCGACCGGCACAAGCATCGACGCGGCCCTCTGATGCTGGCCGATCTCCAGGACATCGCGCCAAGCGCATCTGCGGACTCGTGCGCTGGAACTTGCGACCTCATAACATCGCTCACGCCGCACAAGCGCGCTCAGCTCAAAATGACGTACCAGGGGCCGTCACAGGAACCGTAGACAGAAGCTGGGGCAGGAGATCCCGATCTTCAGGAGGCCGCGTCGCGGCGAATTCCGCCCTCCGTTATCCGATGATCGCCGCGCTGGGCATTCAAGACCCTGCCTCGCAAGCGGTTTGTGCGGGTGCGACTTCGCTATATTGCGCGGCGACTCGGGATTGGTCATTCATCGCTGTTTGCGCTGACTCTGGCTGACTTCCAAAGCATAAGCTTTCGCCTCAATGCGCCGTTTGCTATGATATCATCGGAATGATGACGGAGTGCGCTATGGAGCCTCAGTGGCTGACGTATGGGAAACGATTGCAAGCTATTGCGTCTAGTGGGCTCCATTTTGCGCGAGATCAGTTTGATCGAGAACGTTACGAGGAGATTGCCTCTATAGCCAATGAAATGCTCGCCGACTTGGGAAGTGTTCCCATCGAGAGGATAGAAGGGCTCGTCTCTGATTTCGCGAAGGGCTATGCGACACCGAAAGTCGATGTGCGCGGAGCGATCGTAGAAGAGAACAAGGTCCTTCTGGTCCGTGAGAAGAGCGATGGTCTTTGGGCCTTGCCTGGCGGCTTTGCAGACGTTGGCCTTTCTGCTGCCCAAAATATCGCAAAGGAGTTGTACGAAGAGGCCGGATTGAAAGTGTCTGTTCGTCGCCTCTACGGGGTCCGACACAAGGCCGGCGCTTCCTATTCGCCTGATGTCCGGGATTTCTACAAAGTTTTCTTTCTTTGCGATAGGCTCTCAGGCGGTGAGGCCGGGCCCAGATTGGAGACGAGCGAGGCGATCTTTTTTCCGAAAGATCGGCTACCTCCGCTGTCGCGAGGTAGAACTATCGAGAGTGACGTTGAAGCAGCCTTCGCATTCGCAACTGACGCGAACAAACCTGCCTTCTTCGATTGAGAGCTCGATCCATTCTCTTGGTCCGCACTCTTTCGTCCGTCAACACCGATGTTGCCGAATGAAGAGCTCCGCATGACAGAGAGAATCATTCGGGCGCCATCAACCACGGCGCCTTGCGCGTGCTTTTGAAAGTCGGTCGCTGGTCGCTATCTTCACTTCTAGTGAACGTCGCGACCGAGCCCTTCGGCACTCATTCGGTGGTGTAGTGCGGACGCTGCGCACAACGCTCAATGGGTTTCGGGTGCGTCATCGCAGCTCAACGTAGCTGACATTGGTCAAGCAGCTTCATTAGCGATCACGTCGACCAACAAAAGTAAGGGCGCTGAAATTCGACTGCATTGGTGACCGCCTCTATGCCACGCTCAAATGCGTTCGCCTGGCTCGCGAGCAATCATAATTGCGCATTCGATACGACCCAAACGTGTGGCCTCTCGACCTTTGCAGGAGCCCGCTCTACCCAGCTGAACTAGGTGTGCATCTCTTTTCGCCCAGCCTACCTGTCTTCGAAGTTCAAGTGTTGGAAAACTGAGCTGCACCCGGTTCTGTTGACACCGGCTTAAGCTAATCCGACCTTCCGTTCGAACTCCATAGGGCTCAGATATCCGATCGTCGAATGCCTTCGCTTCGGATTGTAGAAGCGCTCGATGTAGTCGAACACGTCGGCCTTGGCCTCGTTGCGTGACCGGTACACTTTGCGCGCTGTTCGCTCGGTCTTCAAGGACGAGAAGAAGCTCTCCATTGCAGCGTTGTCCCAGACATTGCCTGACCGGCTCATCGAGCAGACCACGCCGTGATCGGCCATCAGCCTCTGGAACTGTTCGCTGGTGTATTGGCTGCCGCGATCGGAATGATGCAACAGCGCGTCCGGCTTGCCTCGTCGCCAGATCGCCATCACCAGGGCATCGGTGACGAGCTGTGCCGTCATTGCTGTACTCATTGACCAGCCGACCACCCGCCGCGAGAACAGATCAACGACTGCGGCCACGTAGAGCCAACCCTCCGCCGTCCAAACATAGGTGAAGTCAGCGATCCATTTGCGATTGGGAGCGGGCGCTTCGAAGGAGCGGTCGAGCACGTTGGGAGCGACGGCGGCGATCTGCCGCTCACCCAGATCGGGCGGCAGTCGACGCCGTCGTGGGCGTGCTTTAAGGGCCTGCAGCCGCATCAATCGTTCGATCCGGTGCAGCCCGCAAGATATCCCTTCGGCCAGCAGGTCGTGCCACACCCGCCTGGCGCCATAGGTCCGGTCGCTGGCCAGGAAGCTGGCTCGAACCTTCGCGCCAAGCTCTTCTTCGGTCCGGCTGCGTTCACTGCGCGGCCGTGTCAGCCAGGCATAGAAGCCACCCCGCGAGACACCGAGCGCCTCGCACAACCATTCCGCCGGCCAGATCCTTCGGTGCTTCGCAACGAAACCGAACTTCACGTCGATTCCTTCGCGAAGTAGGCCGCGGCTTTTTTTAGGATGTCCCGTTCGGCTTTAAGCTTGATGACCTCGCGCTTCAGCTGCGCGATCTCCAGTTGCTCTGGCTTCATCTGACCGTGGCCAGGGAATGCATGTTGCGGATCGTCCGCAAGCTGCTTCACCCAACTGCGCAACTGTGTCGGATGAATACCAAGGTCTTTGGACGCCTGCGCATACGACACGCCGCGCTGCTTGATCAGCCGCACGGCCTCAAGCTTGAACTCCCGCGTAAACTGCCTTCTCTCCATGACGCACCTCCTGCTCCATAAAACACCTAACTTGGTGTCTTCGGAACCGGGTGCAGCTCAAACCTTCAACTCAGCGAGTTTTCAAAGAACAGCTCTCGCTACCGGCGTACGTGGCGCTAACGGCTTCCTTACTGTTCATCTGCTTACGAGGTACTTACACGAAGAGCCTTCCGGCTGGAGCAGCTTGCGGACAGTCTCTCAAAGCACAGAAATTTCAGCTCCGTCGAATCGAAATGCCCTTTGACGCCCACACTCGGAGAACGATCACGTTACGCGGCGCTGCTTATCTAGCCCACCGGAGACGTTCGCTGCGGCCATCTATCAACGGGCACAGGAAGCCGTCTCGTGCGCTCTCGGAACGCAGTGCCGATAGGGGGTCCCAGTCGAACGCCGATTGACAGGTTCGTCGGCAGATGCGGCTTTCTTTGAACCCACTGCTTGTCGTTCAGCCAGAACAGTCCTTTGCGCATCGAAGCCCCGTCCGAATCACTGTTGGGCACGGGAATCAGAATGGGCACATTAGGTACAGACCCTAGCTAGGCCGGTGAACCGTCTCGGGTTTGCCGGAGGCTCCAACTCCTGAGAGGACGGAGCCATGACGAGCAAGACGACGATCAAGTTTTCACCCGAGGTCCGGACCCGAGCGGTTCGGATGGTTTTGGATCACGCCGGCGAGCACCCGTCGCGCTGGGCGGCAGTGAGGACAATCGCGGCCAAGATCGGCTGCACGCCGCAGACTGTGCCGCCGAAGCAATTGAAACGATCGCCGCCGCCGCGCCTCAGCTTGAACGCGTCGCTGACGCCCTGGAGACGATCACTGCTTTGCTTGCGAGCTGCATCGGGGTTGGCTCAGCTCGGTGCTACGCCGACGGCGAGCGGTTTAGCAAAGAAGTGCCGACGAACTATCTGCGCACCGGCAACGGCGCCAAGCCGTTTACGTGAGACGCGGACAACGCGGAGAGCGGCAATGACTGATCGCGACGTAGTTAAAGCACTGAACGCACTCGCAGAAACGCCCAATCAAGCAGCGGTGAAGCTAGACGCGATTAGCCGCAGCGTTGTCGCGAGCGGGCTCTTGCCGCACGTTGCACCGGGCTCGCCAGTCGCGCGCATGGTAGAGCAGGGTGAGCGGTACGCCGCAATGCTGCCGCAACCCGCTGAGCGCACGAAGTGGACACCGCCGAAAGTATAGTTCAAGGGCAGGCCGCGCAGCATATTCGCTGCGCAGCTCTGTTTTTTGTCAGCGTTGGTGACCCAGGCCGATGCCCAACACGAGGGCCTTTTGGCGCAGAGAACCGATAGTTCGCTTCATCTCCTTCGAGATTTTCAGGACTGGCGTTCGATCCTTCGAGTACTTCTTGAGCGACCGTAAATCAGCGGGTGTCCACTCGCGGCGCGTCGGCTTCTTCTTCTTGGCAGGACGTTTCAAGTTAGCTCCTTAGTTCTTCGAGGGACGGCGCTGTTAGCACAACGACTGCGATCTACAAACTAACAAGTAGGTAATAGCGAGCGGGCCGCAGGACATCAGCCAGTTAACACTGAACTTGATCGTCATCGTGTCGGCAATGGCTGCCAGCGGTCCAATCTCGTCTCCCCACCGGATCCACTGACAGAGTTCAATTTCTAGGGGGATGCCCCGGGTTCTCTTGAATTTCTGAAGAGGTCGGCGTTGCCCACCTTGAGCCGGTAGGCTCGGGGTGCTGATTCCACAAAGGAGAGCAACGCCATGACGAGAGATATCACACCGGCTGGTTGGCCGGCGACCGGGGCTGTGGACGAAGCGTTTGCGGAAGTGCGAGCGAGCTTCGATCGGTTCTGCCTTGCGGCAGGGATCGAGGCGCTCAGCACGATGATGGAGGCGGATGACGGCGGCCTGCGGGCCGCGCCACGGTCGCGATGTGGCGCGGCGGGCGCACCGTTGGGGCCGAACGCGGGGAGGGATTGGTTTCCACGGCGGCAAGATCGAGGTCGAGCGCCCGCGGGTCCGGGGCGTGGATGGCCGCGAGGTCACGATCCCGAGCTGGGAAACGGCGGCGCAGGAGGACTGGCTCGGTCGCTGGGCGATTAACCTGATGCTGATCAATGTGTCGACGCGCCGGTTCGGCCGCGCTGTCCGGCTGCCCGAGGGTGACGTGCCGGCACCGCCCGGATCGGGGATTTCGAAGTCGGCGGCCTCGCGGCTTCATCGCGCTGTCGGCGGCGCGGCTGGCCGACTTCATGGCTGCCGATTTGTCCGCGCTCGACCTTCCGGTGGTCCAAATCGACGGGCTGCATCTCGGCGGCGATCTCGTGCTGGTGGCCGCGATCGGGGTTGACGGCGAAGGCAACAAGCATCCGCTGGCGCTGGTGGAAGGGGCGACCGAGAATGCCGCAACGGTTCAGGCCCTGCTGGACAACCTGGTCTCGCGCGGGCTCGACCCGACGGTGCCAAGACTGTTCATCGCCGACGGCGCGAAGGCATTGTCGAAGGCGATCCGCCGCACCTTCGGTTCGGCCGCTGCGATCCAGCGCTGCCAGATCCACAAGGCGCGCAACATCATGGAACGCCTGCCGAAAGACCATCATGCGGCCACCCGTCGGGTGCTGCGCCAGGCCTGGGAGCTCGATGACGCCGACAAGGCTGAAAATTGATCCGCAATCTCGCGCGTCGACTCGACCAGCAATGCCCCGGCGTAGCGGCGAGCATCCTCGAAGGCCTCGACGAAATCCTGACTGTCGTCCCGTTGAAGCTGCCGAAGGAGCTTCGTCGATCGCTCGCCTGCACCAACATCGCCGAGAACATGATGGGCACCATTCGCCGCGTCACGCGCAACGTCAAACGCTGGCGCGATGCCGGTATGGCCTTGCGATGGGTCGCGGCCGGCATGATCGAAGCCAACAAGGGCTTCCGACGATTGAAGGCGCGTAAGCAATTGTCGGTTCTGCGTGCGGCCCTTCAAGCTCGCCACAATCGCATGACGATCAATCCCGTTGCCCACCTCACGAGGGCAGCGTAACATTCATTCCGGCAACGTCGGCCCGACGTAGTTCAACACCGATCGGGACATCCCCATTTCTAGCGGCGCAAGCTCACCCAAGAATTGGGTCCCTCACTTTGCAAAGGTCTTAGAATTTCAACCTGGACTTGTTGATCACGGGCTACCGTCGGAACATACCGTGCATCATACCCCCGAAAAGTTGCCCCGGACCGGCAAACGGTCCGCCACCACTGCCACCGCTACCGCTACCGCCCCGGCGCGCTCACCGGGCGGGCTTGTCCTCGGAAGGTTCGTCGCTGCTTCCCGAGTTGCTCGCAACAATTTCCCCAAGTAACGCCTTGTGCTGGAGCTTGTTGAGATAGCCGGTCGACGGATAGCCGCGGGCGGCCTGCCATCGCTTGAGTACCGAGCGGGTATCACCGTTGAATGCACCCGTCACCTTGATGTCAAACCCGAGCCCGTTGAGACGACGCTGCACGTCGCGGCGTTGACCCTTGTCGAGGCCGATCTGATCTTCGGTGAGCTGGCTGGCATCATCGGTGAAGGTGGCAGGATCGACACCGGAGGTAAGGTTACGGGCAGTGGTCGACGGGCCGTTCTCGATGTCCGCGAGCCGCGCCAGCGCCAACGCCCTGAACTGACCGTTTGGGTATGCCGAGATATATGCGTTGAGTTCTTCGGGCTTGTTGGTCTCTTTCACCGAGCGCCTACTCAAGCTCGATACCGTCGGAATGACCGCTGGTGTTGGTGGCCGGTGCGCTGGTGGAGTTGCTCGGTGTGGCGTTGGCAAGCTGGGTCTGCTGCGCTGGATTGAGGTAGACGGCACCGATCAGGTTGGTGTGGCCCCAGGGAAGCTGACCTTTTTGCGTCTCCTCGTTGACCTGCGCGCGGACTGAGGTCATGGCCTGCTGGATCTCGACCCCCGGCTTGGTGATGTTGTCGATCAGCGCGCGGGTGAAAGGGCTATTGTTGCCCTCCTGGCCGTCGAGCGCTGTTTGGCCTGGGCCAGTTGCAAACGCGATCAGAGTGCCTTCGCCGGACTTCATTTCGGCCAAGCCGCTCTGCACGTTGACGCCACGGGTCGTCGAGTTGGCCTTGATCTTGGCAGCGAAGGGATTGTCTCGGCAGGCATCGAGAAACACCAGCTTGACTTTGGCGGCGCTCATGGTCTGGTCGAGGGTCAGGTCGATGTTGATGGCCGCGCCAAGCTTGACGTCCATCTCGGACTTGATGTCGGCGTCGACGGGCAGCAAATAGTTGCTGCCGTCAACCGCGATGCCGTGGCCGGCATAATAAAACACTGCGACGTCGGAGCCCTGTGTTTTGCGGCCGAAGTCCAGCAGCTTGGCCGTCATCTGATCGCGGGTGAGGTTCGAGCCTTCGATTACCTCGAATCCGACATTGCGCAGCGTCGCCGCCATTGCCTTGGCGTCGATCGGCGGGTTGGGCAATGGCGTCACCTGCCTGTAGGCGCCGTTGCCGACGACGAAGGCGACGCGCTTCTCAGCAAGGGCTGCATTCGCGCTCGCTAGAAGAGCTGCTGCCGTTGATGTTGCGATGAAAAAGCGCACGAATGTTGCAAATAAGAAGCGCATGATCTTGTCTCCTCGCTTGCCTGCAAATGATGCTCCATTCCCGCCAACCTGACAGTTGAGTGCAATACTGAACCGATCCCGGAGAGCGGATTGTGATCTAAATCACGCCGGTATCGTGGGCCTTCATCGAACTGGCGGCGCGCTCTCCCGGAAGCGCAAGCTTATTCTTCGTGAACGCGACCGCCAAGCGCCAAGGTCAAGCGACGAAGCGGTGCTGAAGCGAAGCGCTGTTCAGGCGAATAAGAACATACTGCACGCATGTCAGGTGTCGCATAAAAGGTATCTTAACAACTTTAGCGCGTAATACCTTCGATATTAAATGAATCTGGGCCAGCCAATGAGGGCAATTTCTGCGGCCGATCTCATTACTGAGTTGGATGCCACCATCGCGGGGAGCTCATCCGAACGTTGTGCGCGCATGCTCTGGCGCACCACCGAGCTGCTCGTCGACGGTAATAACCGATTGCAAGAGCCGCAGGTCGGCCTGCTTGACGACGTTCTAATGCGCTTAGCCCGGCGGATTGCGCCGGGTACGCTCGCCGAGCTCAGCACGACGCTCGCCGAGCTGGGTACTGCGCCGATGAAGACCCTGCGACGTCTCGCCTCGTGCGGCGATCCGGCGGTCGCAGTCCCGATCCTTATGAAATCTCCCGCCCTATCGCCGGCTGATCTCGTGGCGATCGCGACGTCCGGCAGCGAGGATCACCTTCTCGCCATTGCTGGCCGGCGCAGGATCGAAAGCCCAGTGACTGAGGCAATATTGCAGCGCGGCAGCAGCAAGACTTGTCTGGCCGTCATCAGCAATCCGGGCGCTGAATTCTCAGGCGCGGCCTATGCCAACTTGGTCCGTAGGGCTGTGGAGGACGACGAGATCATGAAAGCGCTGACGCTGAGGCCAGACACCCCGGACATGGTGGTTCGGGAGCTGCTGTCGGCATCGCCACGGCCAGCGAATAAGGCTTCCAACGCAACCGCTTCCTCGCAAGTATTAGCGACAGCGAAGCGACCTTACGACACTGAGTACGCCGCTGCGAGGCCGGAGATCATATCGCTCAATCGGAGCGGAAAGCTGAGCGACTCGACTGTCAATCGGTTCGCGATCCGGCGTGAGAGAGCCAACCTGTTCACGGCGTTGTCGGTGCTGTCGGGAGCACCGATTGAGGCCATCGAGCTGGTTATGGCAGAGTCCGGTTACGAAGGTCCGGTTATGGCGTGCCGGGCATCGCGCTTGAATTGGCAGACCACGTTAGCCGTCCTCAACACTCGCGGCGCGGGGCTTTCATTAGGCGAACGCGCACGAGCTCAGGAGCTGTTTGAAGCGCTTCATCTCTCGACCAGCCAATGGTCCGTTCGTTGGGGAGAAATGTCCGCCGGCGCCCACGGTCGTACTGCAAGATCGGCAGGAAACCAATGAAATTCCACGGTCGCAAGGCGTCTCGGGTGCGCATGGACAACAGACAGCCCGTGAACCTGATGGGCTCCGACGGCACTTGGCGGCGAAGCTGCGTCTTGCTCGATATCTCGAACACCGGCGCCAAGATCGAAGTCGAAGGGACGCTCGATGTTCTTTCGGCCAAGGAGTTCTTCATGCTGCTGTCGTCGACGGGACTGGCCTATCGACGCTGCGAGCTGGTCTGGATCGACGGAACCACGGCTGGCGTCCACTTTATCCAGGCAAATGGCAAGAAGGCCCAAACGACAGCGAGCCACAGAGGCGTGCAAACCAACTTGAGCCGAGCAGTGTCATCGAAGTGAGCCAATAACCTTGCACCACCGGCCCATTCGGACCGGCACCCGACGAACGCAGGCACCAGTCATGCTCGTGCACGTATTGGCCGACACTTCCGAGAAGCTCTTCGGGCTCAGCTCGCTTTTTGGAGGGCAGTTCACCGTTGCCGGCGAGCGGCTCGATGTAGAAGCAAAGCTTCCGCACGCTGCTGCTGCGGTCGTCGTCCGTGCCGACCTGCGGGCGGTCGAAAACATTGCCGCACTGAAAAGGAGAGCTGCGCGGTTCGCCAAAGCAAAGAAGCGCATCTTCCTCGTCGAGCAAACCTCCCACTTTTGCATCTCGCAAGCTTATGCGCTGGGCGCAACGTTGGTGTTGCCGGGCAAGATCGACGTGACCAAGCTCCTGGCCGCTTTGGCTGATCCAGGCCACGAAACTGGGTCGACGAGCGGCATCTCGCAGCCTGACAATGCGGTTGAGGCCGCAGCAACCGCCATTGCGTCGATGTTCACCTCGATCACCCTCGGGGAGCGGGTTGACGTCGCCGGTCCCAAAGAGGCCGGCCGCAAGATCACCAACCGAATTTCCGAGCATGGGCTATCCGATTGGCTGGCCACTGTGCGGCGCCATCACGAGGGAACGTTCCAGCACTGCCTGCTCGTGACCGGCGTCGCGGTCGATTTCGGCCTCAGTCTCGGCTTCCGTAACAGTGACATTGAACGGCTCTCCACTGCTGCCATGTTCCACGACATAGGAAAGGCGAGGGTGCCCCTGGCGATCCTGGACAAGCCAGGACGCCTCGACGACAACGAGCGAGCGTTGGTCGAAACCCACCCGGCGACGGGTTACCATGTGCTGAAGGGGCACAGGGACATCTCACCTGAAGTCCTCGATGCGGTCCGGCACCATCACGAATATCTCGATGGCAGCGGCTATCCTGACGGCCTTTGCGCCGAGAACATCACCGACATCGTTCGCATTCTCACCATTTCGGATATCTTTGCGGCGCTGATCGAACACCGGCCGTACAAGCCGACAATGCCGCGCGCGGCGGCATACGAGATTCTCTGCGGCATGAGGGGAAAGCTGGAGAGGGCGCTAGTGGCCTCCTTCAAGCATGTTGCGCTTACGAGATGAATTCTGCTGAAACCTATGCAGGGATACTCCAACTCTCGACTCAAGGCGTGATCGGAGACGGTCTCATTTCCATGCACTTCGGCTTCTGGCCCATCGCGTCCCTCCGCGCGGTGCAGCCGCTGGTCTGGAGTCCAGCGGAAAGCGGAAGTCACCGGCCGAGGGGCGAACCGACGCGGTTGACCCAACTCGGACATCTCCATTGGGAGGAAAAATAGTCTCCGAAGGCGCGCAGCCGTGTGGCGCGCCACTCGCTCCTATTCAAACCCCTTTGCTCTTAACGGTCTGGGCGGCAGGCGAGGTAAGGAATGTGACCAACGTTCTTGCGGCATCAGTCTGGTTGCCGCCGGTAACGACGCCAGGGGCGAATTGGGTGTAGTTCTGAATCGTCGACGGCAACGGGCCAACGAACTCGACGGATGGCTGGGCCAAGACTTCGCTGATTTGATTGAACCCGATCTCAACGTCGCCGCTGGCAACGCTTGCGTACAGCACTTTCCCGGGCGGAGAGAGCTTGGTCTTGGGTTTCATTTCCTCAGCGATGCCCAATCGTTCGAGCAAGCTGGCCATGTAGATGCCACTGGCACCCCCACCGGCCGGATCAGGATAAGTAATCGAGCTTGCGGCCAACATCGCACGTTTGAAGGCGTCGGCTGAACTGATGTCGGGCTTCGCGGCACCCTTGCGCACAAAGGCACTAACACCGACCTTCGCGATGACGATGCGGTCGCCCGCCATGACTTTGTCTTGCGCTCGAAGTTGGCCCATCAGTGGCGCAGCGTTTATCACAAGATCGGCAGCCTCACCCTTTTGAAAACGGTCCGCGATAGCGCCCGCATTTCCGTAAGCTACGGTTACTTTGTGTCCCGAGGATCTTTCAAAATCCGGGACCAGTACGTCGATCGCCGGGTGCAAAGCCACGGCGCATAGAAGCTTGATTTCGGCACCGCTGGCGGCAAACCCAGTGACGCCGATAAAGGCAACTCCAAGTACAAGTTTTGCTGAGAATCTCAGTATGATGCGCCCATTCATCTTCTCTCTCCCTCAGAACCTTTGAACTGCCCGCTCTATTGCGCACGCAGCTTAGTGAGAGTTTGGAATGTGCGGCCGATGGCACCGAGGTGAGCCTAGAATCAATATAAATTGCATCGCCGGCACTTCTTCTATCAAATTTATCTCAGTCCGCCACCGACCCGGAAGTTCTTTAACGACTGATATCGGGCACAAGCCGGATGGCGTGCGCTGCGAGGGATAGCCGGACGATTTCCGTGCCTTCACCCGCTTCGCCGGAAAGGCTCGCGAATCTGGCTGAGCCGCAACAGACGTCGAAAGCACAGGGACAATTCTGCCTGCAGTCAGCACCGCCGCGTGAACGTGCCAACGCGGACCGCGAGGCGAGCCACGCTTGAAGCTTAGGACCTTATGGGCGGCATAGTTGTCGACGCGAGACGAAGCGGTTTAGAAGAGGAGGTCTGGGGAATTGCCGCAGCATCGCGACAGCGTGCCAGCGCGCAATGGCTGCTACTAGAACTCGACGACCGCATGATATTCGCTCGCCGGCCGGCGATTGAAGCGGGCACTCGGTCACGTCCACGAAAGGACCTTCCATGCAGAGCGGGGTTATCGGAGCTCGGAATATCGGCGCGACTTTGACAGAAGCTTTCGGCAACCGAGCGAGAAGCCTGCCGAGCACATGGCGTAAGACGTTATGGGACTAACCAAGTCCATCCATTTGAAATTATTACTGAATTGTAGTTCGCATAACATAGATTATGGAATATCTCCGCATTTTCCGAATGCCCAAACTCGTCCATAGTTTGGGTTTGTTACGACGCGGTCGCTTGTCTTCTCCGGATAGCGTCGCGTTGGCGTCGGCTTCGTTTCCGCACGCGTCGAACTAGAGCAATCGAAGGCATCGGTGACAGAGTCGTGGCTGGCGTCGGCTCCTCGATCGCGCGGACATCAGGCAGCTCCGTAGCTTGTTGGGCGGTGTAGGTGGCGGATGCCTTGACGTTCTGGCTGTCGGTCTGGGTATAGAGTGCGGCAAAGTAGGCCGCGCCAGCGTGGTCGTCGACCGTTCGAGACCAATCGATGTCAATTGAAAAGCAAACTACGCCAGAGTGCTCTATTGTATTCTAGGTTATCGGACGTCAGTCCTCCGCGCGACACTTCATGCCTCTAAGCATTCGCGCTTGCATGAGGTAGTGGCCGAAGGCGGCAACGGACAGTCGGTTGAGCCGCTGACTATAGATCGTCGAATAGCGCGAGATCATGTGCCTTCCGGACGCGGGCCAGCGTATCTTCGAAGCTTTCATGGTTGTCGCCCACCGGAATGAGCGCCTCGATTTTGGCGAAGGCGGAACGCGCGGCCGGTCGCGAATGATCGCTCAAGTGGACGGCATTGGCGAGCAGCTCAGCGTTCGCGCATCCTTTGCGCACGGCGCCGCTCAAGGTGAGCAGAGTGGTCGGGATAAGGAACTCCTCGCCGGAAGCAAGCGCCTTGGCTGCGAGGATCCGCGCCGGTAGACCTGCGACGAACGCCAAGTCCGCAGCCAGGCGCACCGCGAAGTGGCGCGCGGTCTCGCAGGTCTTGATATCCTTCTTGGCGGTTCCCATCGCCCGCTCGAGATCGCACAGTGGCTTGCCGGCCATCCACGCTGTGAGGAGAGTTTTAAGCACTGGCAGGGCGTGCTTCGCCTTCTTTTTGTCGCCGTCGAGAGCGCGATAGTCGGTGCCGAATAGCCCCTCGATATCGTTGGGCCGGATCAGCTGGAGCAGCCATTCCGGCTGCTTCTCGATCCAAGCGAACAGAGCGGCGATACAGTCAGTCGCGGTGCCCGCAAAGGCTCCGGCCTCTACCAACGCAGTGAGGCTGGCGACGACCTCATAGGGCAATCCCGCCGACGCAGCGACGCGTTCCAGCCAAGTGAGCTCTTGCTCGGGCGCAAGTTCTTTACGGCGTGCCAAGGCTGAATCGATCCGGCTCTCGATCCATTTCTCCTTTCCCGCCTGCCGCTTGCGATAGGCGGCGAAAGACCGCCGGATCATTGCGGTAGCGGGTTCGTCGGGCGCGTCGTCGTCGCCGACCGGGAGGCGGGAAAGCAGATAGTCCTCATTCCCTTCGTGCAGGCCGTTATGGATGCGGTCGAGCAGGGCGGTCAGCGGATCGTCGATCGTTAGGCATTGGTCCGATTGCGAGAAGATGCCCTGGAGTGTCATCCAATGGCTCGCGATATTGTTCTTGGCGTCGTCGATGTTAATGACCTTGCTTGGGACGACGAGAACGAAGCCCTGGCCGCCCTCGCCCGCCCGGCCCGCGCGCCCCGCAGCGTTAAGCAGCTCATGGGCATCAAGCTGCTTCATCTTGTCGCCTTCTACGTCCCAGCGGCTGTCGCCCGCGATGAGCACGATGTCGCTGGGCAGGTTCATGCCTTGTGCGAGCGTCGAGGTGGCGAACAGCGCATCAATGCCGTCACGGCGTTTAAACAACGATTCGTGCAGCAGGCGCTCCTGCTTCAAAAGCTGGGCATGATGGCTGGCAGCGCCGCCGTCTACCCTCCCCTTAGCGTCGAGCTTCAGATAGCAATGATCTGGCCCGCCCAATTCTTCCTCGACCAATTTGCGCCAAGCGCGCTCCTCATCCGTCAACACCACCCGGCGCTTGGGTAGCAGCTCGCGAAAATGCCGCACGGTGGACTCGGCAGCGATAGTGCTCTGGACGAAGGTCAGGGTCTTGAGACCGTCCTCGGCCGCCGCCGCGGCAATTGTCCCGGCGACCTTGTTACCGTTGGGGGTGAGATACCAGTCCTTGGTCCGCTTGTTCGTACTCGTCGCAAACAGGACGGGCTCGTCGAGCAAGGCCATCAACGCATAGTCGCTGCGCTTACGCGTCGCCCAAGTCTGGCGGAGGCAGAAAAAGGCGAACGGCTGTGCGTCGAGTTGCGCCTTGAGTTTGGTCGGGACGCCCTTCGTCGTGGCTTTCGCCCGCTCAGTGGCGAGCAACTTCTCGAGTTCGGTGACACGATCAGCGCTGTAGGCGACACAGCCGCGCGCTTGACGCGTTGGCTTCCACGCCAGATCAAGCGGCAGGCAGGGACGGCCGGTCAGCTCACCGACCCATCCGGCGATTTCCTCGGCATTCTGCATCATCGCCGAGATTAGCAACAGGTCGGCATCCGGCGCTGAATGGGTGAGGTTCAAAAGGCAGAGCATTGCATCGATGCTGCGCCGGCTGCGGTCCGCTTCGCGCGGGTGCAGGAGATGGCACTCGTCGAACATCACCAGCCCAACGTCCGCAAAGGCTTCGGGCTGTATCGATTGGAGCATCAGGCACCGCTCGGGCGTGGTGACAATGATCTCGGGTAGCACGATTGCGTCGGAGAAGGTGATCTCCTCGTCGAGATCGCCGAACACGCTGAAGTCCATGAAAGCGTTCGAGAGCGTGAAGGCGGTCTGATCAACCAGAGCGAGGGTCGGAGCAAGCACGACGACCTTGCCACCGGCAAGAAGCGCTGCCGCGATCTTGAGTTCGGCGAGGGTGGATTTGCCGCCGCCAGTCGGGAAGCTGATGGCGGCGGACGTGCCCTTGGTGAGATAGCCTTTGTCGAGCGCGGCACGGTGGTTGCGCCAGAGATAGGGGCGCTTGTTCGCTGCACGTCGAATGATGCGCCACCATTGGCTCCCATCGACGCCCGACGGAGCACGCACGCGGCACAGGGCCGCTTCCGCCAAGTCACCGGATAGAGCGAGCAGAAGCTTCGCGAGATGAAGCGGGCCCGGAAATACGCTGACAGCGTGCGGCCCGTCGACGTCAAATACGCCTTCGATCGACGCGATGCATAGGTCTCCGACCTCGGCGAAGATCGTCTGGGCCTCGGATACCGCTATCGCTTCGGGATCGTCGGCCGGTCGGATGAGCAGTTCCCGCGCGAGCTGGATGACGCCGGCGTGGAGCCGCCGCAGCAAGGCGTCGACCGCGCGGCCCGCGCCGCTCCGATCTGCCGGGCGTTCATAGTCGAGATCGCCGTCATTATCGATAATCGACCGCAGCCGACCTGCCGCAAGATCGCCGATCGCGCGAATGAGCCGCGCTTCCGCACCATGGTCTTCAGCATCGGTGACCAGGCGCTTGGCCATTTCTGCGGCATCGCTCTGTGAATCTGCGATCAGGAAGAGCAATGTGCCGCAAATTTCGGGGGCCACGCGGATGGCGTCGATATAGGGTGCCCGCTTCTCGTCGTCCGCGGCAACGACCTCGGCCATCAGACAAAGCTGATGCGCGGTGCCGGCGACGAAGGCGGCGGCCGCCCGGTCGGCGCGTTCGGGCGCGGTTGCGACCAGCAGCTCTTGCGCCGCTGCCAAGCGCCGCATCTCGTCGAGGAGCCCGACCAGTGCCTCGCTGCGGTCCTCAGCGGCAGCTGCGCCCCGCAGCCGCACGCGCGCGGCGACGATCTCGGCGAAGACATTGGTGAAGCGGCGCGGCAGCTCCTCCAGATCGAGCGCTTCGAGCGGCGGGGCTCCGGCTATCAAGTCGATGGTGATGGGATCAAACATCGTCGCGCCATTTCTCGATGTGCTTGATTGTCTTGGCCGCGAACTCCTTCATCCAGTCGCGCAGCTTGGGGATGCACATGGTTTCGGCCTGGCGCCGTTTGCGGCCGCCCGGAGCCACCTTGTCGAATCCTTTGAAGAGAGATTCGCGCTCGTCATCGTCGTCATGGCTGTTGTCGGCGGTGATGGCGACGCGATAGTAGCGGGCTTCATCCCAAAGAATGGTCTCGACCGCCGCGTCGATGTCCATCTTGGCAAAGCGCAGTTGGTTCGCCCCAAGGATCGCGCCGGTCTCCTGAATGAGCTCGGGCATGCGTTCGCCGCGTTCCAGCGCGCGAATGCCTTTCCAGACGTCGCCGGTAATCGTCGAGCGTGGGTTCACCGTTGCCTTGTCCTCAAAGATCACGACCGCGGCGATCTCTTCTCCGGCCGCATCGAGCTTCAGCTGCATTCCGTCGAAGCCCTTGTGCGCGAGAATGGCGTGGGGGGCACGCACGACGGCGCCGGCGTCATGGCGGTGCGCCGCGATCCAGGAAATCGCCTGAAAGATCCAGCCGTCCCGATGATAGGGATCCTTGCCGTCCTCGACAGTCAGCAGCTTGATCGCGCCCTTGGCCGCGTCGGCGCGAGTTGCGGGCGCCTTTTTGTCGATACCGGCGAGAATGGCGGCGACGTGGCGCGACTGACCCAAGGCGAGCTGCGCGACCTTAACCGCGAGGTCGTCCCCGTTCGCTACCACCCAACGCGAGCCATGACACAGCTTGCCGTGAATTACGGACGTCAGCGCAAGCGGCATACTTCCAACCTCCCGCAGATAGAACAATTCCTGACAGAGGACATTGTCGATCACCCTCAGTGTCTCAAGGAGCAAAGGCTCGACCGGCTTGCGCCATTGATCGACGAGAAATAGCGGTCGATTCGATCCTGCATAAGCTCGTGGACCTGGTCGCTCATGCAACCGATATCCAGCCGAGCGTGCGCTCGATGCGTTGCCGGTAAGCGGTCGCGATCTGCAAAGGCGCGCGACGAATATATTCTTCGGCGCGCCTGCGCGGCTCTCCTTGAAGAGCGGCGAGATACGCAATCACCTGATCGGCGGATGGCGTGATCGTTTTCACGCCGAATTTCGGTGGGAGCGCCGTCCAGACCACGCCTTCGAGCTTCGCCGCAACGGCCCAATCCGCAATGACGCTCGCGACAGCATCCGCGGTTGACGCGCCCGACTGCCACAGGCCAATCGACGACGGGATATTTGCGTTCGGCACGCCCTCCCTCGCGCCGAGCATTTTGCGTGCCTCGTCCGGCGACGTCGCTTCCAGCTCGCTCCAAAACACGGTCACCGGCTTAGCGCCGTCGGTGATAACGAGCGTCATGCGCCCGTCTTTCGATTGGCGCGTGAATTCGACCGGGAGCGCCGGGCCATTCAGGCGCCATCCACCGACGATGGGCAAATCGGCGGGACTCCAGACCAAAGACCCCCATCCTACACAGGCGATTTTCATGGGCCCGCCGGCGCGTTGCACGGCTTCGCCGCGATCGAAGCTCCGGCGATCTCGCCTCGTCTGCAGGACGATTCGAGCCATATGGGCGCCTCTGTTGCGATTCCGGACGCCCACGCCACAAGACGATCCTCATGGATCACGCGGAAGCCTTGGTCATGGCCAGCTGTCATAACGCCCTCCGGCCGGAGACTGAGGAAATGGGCGACGGTGTTGGAATGTCGCTGACCAGTTCTCCACCGCCCTCGCGGATGGCTTCGTGCACCAGCAGCCGGACTGCGCGCAGGAAATGTTCGGATAGAGGATCGAGCGCAGGTCCCGGCACAGGCGCGGACAAATCGTAGATCGTCTGAATTACTTTGGCGCGGCTGAATGTCGAGCCAGGTCCCCGATATTCAAACGCTTCCATCCATCGTTGGCGCGGGATGCGCAGAATCTTTTCGTCGACGAAGGCATGAAGGCGGGCGAACACCTGCCGCTGGACCCGCGCCAGCGCCTCGTCGGCCTCGGACTCCGAAGGAGCCGCCGGATGCCAGCGGATCGGCCGGTCAAGGAACTTGGTAATCGACTCCGACAGGCGCGCAACAAAATCGGCGACTGGCTTGAGATCCTTGTACTCGCCATTGTTGATGTCGAGCACGACGCGGCGGTTAAGAGCCTTGATCTCAGCCCAATGGGCGGTGCGGATGTTGCCCGACCTGTTGAAGCCAAGAATGGCGTTCCACCGGGCATGAAAATCGACACTCGCAGCCTGGATCGCGAGCACGAGGCCGGCCGTGTCGTACACCGGGCCGACCAGCGGTGGCTCGACAGGGGCGATGGCGGATGCGCAAAAATCCAGGATCTTCCCCAGTTCGGCCGCAGGGCCGCGATTCTTCTCCGTGAGCGTGCGATCGAGAAAACCTAACATGAAGCAACGCTCATCCAGCTCACGCTCGATCGCCCGCACTGCTGGCAGGCCGACGATCTCCCGCAAACTGGCGAGCTTCTGATGCACGGATGAAAGGACATGCGCGCGTTGCGCCTCAAAGGTCGGCAAATTGGCCTGCCCTCGCACAAGGTCGAAATGGGTGAAGGCGAGCGCGAGTTTTTTCTGGAATCCGCTCGCCGCGACAGCGCGAAGGACGGACGCCGGCGCCTCCAGCATCGGCGCCTTCGCGGAGTCAACGAGCAGAATCACGTCAACATCGTTGAAGCGACGCGCGACGCGGGATGCAACGCCGGCAGCAGGGTCGCCGACATGACCCAACCCCTCACCGTCGAGCAGGACGAGACGGGCATTGCGCGTGGTGAACGCGGGTGTAAACGGCCCACTAATCCTGATGCCATCGACCAGAGGAGTCAGCAGCGTGCCGAACGCCCGAGCGTAATTCGATGAAAAGCGACGCACCGCCCGCACGAAAGCATCGCGGTTCTCGCCTGCGTATTCCCAAGCGAGCGGCCAGCCGCTTCCGTGAGTACGGAGTTCCGAGGCGATGACCTCGAAGCGGAGTCTTATCTCGTCCATGATGTCATTTACGAGATCATCGAAATCCGAAAGAGTCTGGACAAAGTCTTCAAAAAGGTCCTGTGCCGCTTCCTTGTCCGACGCAGCGAGTAGACCGAGATCGACATTGAGTTCGGCTTGCAGGCGCTCTTTCGCCTCGCCGGCAAGCGCCCTGATGCGCGTCAGCCATGATTTCAGAACATCCTGCATCCGCTTGATGTCAGCGGCGGACGGCAGCGTGGCGTCGGGCTCATCGGGCGGCTCATCGGCCTGTGGCGCGTCCGGATCGTAGTCCCAGTCCGACTCCGTTTTCGCCGCCTCGCGCGGGGACTGGCGCCATGATCCGACAATGTAGCCGAGCCGGAACCGCAAATCCCGGTGCGTCAGCAGTCTCTCCGCGAGCTTGTCATCGCTCAGGTCATCCCAAAGCGCGGCGCAGGCGTCGGCAACGCATTCATGGACATTTGTGTGCACCGTCCATTCATTGAAAAACGTGACCGCGGCCCGGTATGGCGCGCTTGCCGCGGTGATGACCTCGATATCGGAGATCGTGGTCCGAGAGGCCGACGTGGAAGGAAAGCGGTCTCGTTCCGGATGGGAGCCCATTAGGTGCCGGAGCAAGGACGTCTTCCCCGCACCGGTGGTGCCGACCATCAGAACCTTCGAGTAGCCTTCCTCGGCGGACGGCAGCGGCAGAACCTCGTTCCTGATCTCCCACGTGTTCGACGCCGCATTTTCGATGTCGTCATAGAAGGCGCGGACAATCACAGGGTCGAAACGGCGCTCGGCATCCGCCCTCTTGGCGATGCTGTGCCATGCCGGATCGCCGAGCAGAACATTCATCTCGTCCACGAGCGCCTGCGCGGGGGCCTCGTCCGAGGTTCCGAGACCACGGCGGATCTTCCGGCCCTGCTTGCCGCGGGCGTCCTTCCGGAGCGGATGCCGGAAACTGATGACCCAAGCCCCCTCCTTGGTAGGGCTCTTCGATGCTGTGTATTTTTGCAAGGCCATGACGCTTGTTCCTGATTGTTCCGACGGCTTTCTATAGACGGCGCAGGCGGAGGGTCAACAAGATTCTGGAACAACCGGGAACAATGGCCGTGCGTCAGCGGCGCCTTCGCCGTCCTACAGTCTTGGGCTCCTGTGCGCGGCCGCTACGAGGAAGCTTGTCGTGCGGCCTACAAATCCGTCTAAGCCAATCCGGCACACAGCATCACTATGTGCAATTGACCGCCGCACCATGTGCAATTGACCGCCGCGCTGGCCAAACTAGGCCGGCTGGACGAAGCGAGGGCTGCCGCCGCCCGTGTGCTCGAGCTTCATCCAGCGTTTCGCTACGGACGCCAGTTTACGGGAATGAATTTGTGCCCCACCGCTCGGAAGCTCTTGGCGGCGCGTTGCGAGACGCCGGCACGGTGAACCAGGTGCGAGATGATAATGATCTTTTCTGACACTTTTCAAGAATGGGCTGTCGGCAAGAGGCGGGCGGTCGGGGTCCAGCGAGCTGGGGAAAACGGCGTCGCATTCCCGGATACCCTTGACGGCGACGGATTCGCTCACCATCTTCACGTACACGACGTGAGGATAGCAAATTGCGGCATAGACTGATCGAGCATAGCGGCGGCAAAACCGTTCTTTCGGGCGCCATTCCCGGGCGCAAAGTGCTGAGCGCACTGATCGCGGCGACGCGTTCGACGCAAGCGCCTGCGCCTGCTTTCCTCGACTTCGACGGCATCGAAGTGGCTACCGCGTCATTCCTGCGCGAGGCGGTGATCGGCTTCCGCGATTACGCCCGGCAGTCGTTGCCCACGGTCTATCCCGTCGTCGCAAATATGGCTCCTTCCGTCGCCGAAGAGTTGGACTTTTTCGTCCGGGCGCGTGGCGACGTCATTTGGAGCTGCGACCTCGATGCAAAGGACCACGTCGTCGGCGCTCGGCTAATCGGCGATCTCGATCCTGCTCAACGATCGACTTTCGATGCGGTGATCGAACTCGGCGCGATCACCGCTCCCGAGCTCGCCGCTCGCTTCGCGGACCAAGGCATCGGACCGACCGCGTGGAACAACCGGCTATCGGCGCTGGCGACCAAGGGCCTGCTGGTCGAACGCAAGCAGGGCAAGTCCAAGTTATTCAGTCCGCTTCTGGAGATCGCCTGATGGGCCTTGACTACCTCCGCTCACAGACCGGCAAGCCTTGGCGCAAGCGCTGGGACGGTGGCCTTGACCGCCTGAAAGCGCCAAGCCTGTTCGACCTCAACGTGTCTGAGGCTGCCCGCACCGTCACAGCCGAATTGACTGGCGGCTGCGGCGTCAAGGCGGGCGACACGCTGATCGTCCAAATCGGCAGTGACGGCCTCACCATCAGCGATGGGCTACGGGCGATCGGCCGCGTGACCAATCCTTCACGGGAATTGACCACGGCCGTCCGCGACGGCGGCGGCTACGCCGAGGGCGTACTCCAACGCGTCGGCCTGTTCGGCGACACCGCGGAGATCAGCGTCAAATGAACCGCAGGCCGCCCTACGAACCTTCGCGCCATTTTTCCCAGCCGAACAAGCTGTGGGACGACGCGACGCGCCATGCGCCTTCGTTGGGCTGCCCGACCTGCCTCGAACGCGACCGCTGCGGCGGCGTCCACACGGGCAGCGGCATCTTCGATTGCCGAGATCTCTGCACCTGCAAGGACAAAAATAAGTGCGACATGGTCTGCCGGTTCAAGCCGAGCCAGTTCGTCGCCCGCATGCGCGAGGTCGGCGGGCTCGGCTTCGAGAACGCGCCGCGCGTTGCGGCGAACGGCGTACCGGACCTGCCCGCTATCGCGCCCTTCGTCGATCATCGCTACGGCCGCGCCGCCGCGCTCGATGAGCCAGTAGTCGCGATCTCGCTCTACGAACTCGTCAACCTTGCGACCGGCAAGCCACACGTCACATCCCGCGCCGAGCTCGCGGCGCGATTCCTCATCCCCGAAGGCGCGGGGATTGTCGTCAGTGGGGTCGACAAGGACGGCCCAATCGAACGCTGGTGGGAATTGAAAGAGCGTGACGCGATCATCGCTGCTTTGGGGGCCCTCGGCGTTACGCTGATCACAACGCCGAACTACAGCGTCCTGACCGACGTGCCGCGCACCGACAACCTTCATTCGATGAAGCGCATCCTGCTGGCCTGGACCGAGCTGGCGGCAGCGGGCCTGCCGACTGCCTTGCACGTGAACGGCCGCACCCGGCACGACTATGCCCGATGGGCAGGGCTCATCGCTGCACGCCCCGAGATCGAGATCCTCGCCTTCGAATTCGCCACCGGATGCGGCCGAGGAGAACGAATCGACTGGCACGTCGCCGAACTCTGCGCGCTTGCAGGCCGCGTCGGACGTCCGCTTGCGCTTGTCATCCGGGGTGGCGGCCGCAAGCTTGCCCAGCTGCGGCGCCACTTCGCCCAGGTGACCTTGATCGAGACCGAGGCCTTTTCGCGAACGATCCGGCGCCGGCGCGCCTATCTGACGGAGTCTGGCCGCGTCAAATGGGCAAAATACCCGACGCTGAGGGGCGCGCCGATCGACGACCTCCTGGCTCATAATATCGCGCTGGTTCGCGCCTCCTACGAGACGCCGGCAAAGCCCGCCTTACGGCTGAGGCCGCCGACCCGGCCCCTGCGGCGCGCAGCGCACCGAGATGGTGAGCCCGTCCAGCCAAGCCTTCTGCGCCAGCTCCACCTGTCCGGTGAGACTCGGGGCGTCGCCCCAGAGCCGCAGGACGTAGTCGCCGCTTCGAAACCTTAGCTCGGCGGCGTCATGAGCCAGTGCTCGAAACAACTGACCAATGCCGTAGCCGTGACCGGTGCTCCGCGCATGCCGCGACGCGCCGTCGGACGCAGCGATCCGCAGCGCCGCCCCGGAATCAGCGAGGCCGGCGAAATGGGAATTTTCGCGCAGGCTGGCCAGTACGCCGCGGCCCGCGTCGGCAACGACAAACTCAAAGGCGCCATCGCTCGCGCCATAGGCGACGAGGCCGCTCTCCGGCCGCCCGCTATGCTCGAAGACATTGTCTTGCAATTCGCCGAGCGCCCCTATCAGCGCTACCGCCAGTCCCCGAGGAAGACCCACTGCAACAGCCGAATTCTCGGCATGTTTAGCCCACTGATCCCAAACCAATCCGTCGGATCCATGGTCGTCGAGGTCAAAACGCGACAATGGAAACGCGCCAGCGCGGTCACGGACACCCGCGCCGCTGATTACGCCATCGCTCAACGCGCCGACAATCTGGTGGAACACCGGGGGTTCAACCGCTATCGCGCGGTAGGCATCGGGCGACGTGGCTGCTGCGATCGCCAACTCGACCAGCGGCCCTATCCTGCCCGATCGGCAAAGCGTTACCTGCCCGAGTTTGGGCAGCCGACCGGCCACTGCTTGCCAAAGCAGATCATCGACCGCCTCGAAGTCCGCGGCGACCTGTATTGGCGCGCCTTTGTTCAAATCTTTCCCCCACCGCGCCGACCGGCGCACGGACCTCGTTGTGCAACCGCCTCTTTTAGCACAGCGGCGGACAACTACTCAGCCCCTGGTTGCAGCTATACCCATAAAAGTCTCGAACAAGGCGGCGATTCGCGCGCGCTAATCGGGAGGAGATGATCATTAGTCTCGATCTTCCCAGTAACGCACGTGCACTGCCATCTTCTACGGCGGATGCTTTGCGCGACCTCGCGACAGACAGCCGAGCGATTCAGCCGCTCGACGCACCCGCATTCCTGCGCCTGTTTCAACTTCGGGGCGCCCAGATCATGTGGTTCTTGGGAGCGGGCGCATCGCGCTCGGCTGGCATCAAGACCGCCGGTGATATGATCTGGGATTTCAAGCAGCGGCTCTACCGCTCGCAAAAGAAACTACCGCCGTCGGCCATCACCGATATCGGTGAGCCGGCCGTGCAACGAAAGCTTCAGGCCCATTTCGACGGGCTGGGCGGATTTCCACCTGCCGGCTCGGAAACGGAATACTCGGCCTATTTCGAAGCGACTTACCACGCGCCGCGCGATCGGCGCGCATATCTCGACGAACTCATAGCACGCGGCAAGCCGTCGTTCGGCCATCATGCGCTAGCGCTGCTTATGGCCGAAGACCTCTGCCGGATCGTCTGGACCACCAATTTCGACCGCACAATCGAGGACGCCGCCGCCGAGCGATTCGCCGGCACCGGACGTCTGATAATCGCCGATCTAAAGGATCCCGAGAAAATCCGTCGTGCCGC
Source organism: Bradyrhizobium sp. LB14.3 (assembly GCF_040547985.1). Taxonomy (NCBI): domain Bacteria; kingdom Pseudomonadati; phylum Pseudomonadota; class Alphaproteobacteria; order Hyphomicrobiales; family Nitrobacteraceae; genus Bradyrhizobium; species Bradyrhizobium sp. LB14.3. Next base: position 138,772 of record NZ_JBEPQT010000010.1, on the reverse strand, counting down.
CGATGAGAACCGCTGGCCGGTCTACGGCAAGCTTCACGGTGACTATCATTCGGACGCGCTCAAAAACACCGACGAGGAACTTCGCCAGCAGGACGCGGAAATGCGGCGCAGTCTGGTCGACGCGTGCGGCCGGGCCGGCCTGGCCGTCATCGGCTATAGCGGTCGCGACGCCTCGATCATGGAGGCGCTCACGGAAGCCCTCGATGCAGGTCGCGGCTTTCCAGGCGGGCTCTTCTGGTTCACGCGCAGCCAAGATGCGCCGTATCCAGCCGTAACGGAGCTGATCGCCCGAGCGCGAGCGCTCGGCATCGACGCTCACCTTGTCGAGTCTGAATCTTTCGATGAGCTTTTTTCGGATCTTCTGCGCTTTTTACCGCAAACCGCCGACAGGCTGGCTGGACTTGCCGGCGCGGCCCGACCTCGCCTGTCGACCGCAAAGCCGCGACCGATCGGCGGCGCGGTGCCTGCAGTCCGAACGAACGCCTTGGCCGTCACATCACGGCCGGCTCTCTGTAGAATCGTTGACTGCAAGATTGGCGGCGACAAGGAAATCGAGGAAGCGATCGCCAAAGCCGGTGTCGACATCATCGCGCATCGAGTTCGAGACGGCGTCCTCGCGTTCGGACGTGACGCCGACGTTCGCAAAGTCTTCGAACCCTATGAGATCAAGGCGTTCGACCAACATCCGCTGTCCTCGCGACGCCTCGTCAAGGAGGGCGGCGAGCGGGCGTTGGTGCGCGACGCACTTTTCCGCGCCATCGCGACACGGCCTGGCCTCGCTCACGAGCGCCACCGCAGTCGCGTCCGGCTGGTGCCGATCCCGGGAGCCGTTCCGGCTTCGGTCTTCAACAATAACAAGGCCAAGCCGGTCGACCGCGTGAGCGGTGTGGTGCCGCAAACGGACATAAGCTGGAGCGAAGCCTGCAGCCTCCGGGTAGATTATCGCCTGGACCAGCTCTGGCTCCTCATCGAGCCCACGCTGAGCGTCGGGCTCAACGACGAGACGCCTGAAGACCTGGTCGAATTGACACGGGAGTTTGTCCGCGAGCGCCGGGCGCGTCGGCACAATCGCCTCGCCAACGCTATGCTCGACGGCTGGATCAGCCTTATTGTCGGGCGCCAACCGAGCGTGCGTCTCAGGACCTTCAACATCGCAGACGGCATCGACGCCGAATTCGAGATCCTGCGGACCTCTGCCTTCAGCGGGATCGCCAAGCCATGAGCGCCGCGGTGCAACCTTTTCGCCTTCCCGGCCACATCGTGCTGCCCGAGCCAAAACTCCGCTTCGGATCGGACAATGCGCATGACGTCGATATCCACCCCATGGAGGGGCTGATCCGGTTTGGGCCTTATAGTCAGGGAAAGCTGTCTCCGGTCGCAAATCCGATCCGTATCGGCATCATCGTGCCGGCAGATCTCGAGGACGCGTTGATCCGGCAGATGCGGGAACTGGATCAGTCCCATCAGCCGCGTGAGCGGAAGCAGTATCTACCGTCCTTCCCCGGCTTCGAGGAAGTGTTCGGCGTTCGGTTGGCGCGCGGAGGTTCAGCCAGCCGTATTGTTCTGTCTCGAGACCTGGATCAGCAGATCGAATCCGCTGAGGCGCCCCACGTCGTTTTAGCTGACGCATTGACGCGCGCGCTTTTCGCGCTTCGCAACGCGCGCGACAGCTTCGACGTGGTGGTCATTCTGCTCAAGGAAGCCTGGTCGCCCGCGTTTCGCGGTCCCGCCGGCGAAGACTTCGATCTCCATGATTACGTGAAGGCTTATGCTGCGTCCGAAGGGATCTGCGTCCAGTTTCTGCGCGAAAACAGCGCGTTGAACTATCGGTGCCGGTGCAGCGTCGCTTGGCGGCTCGGGATCGCGCTCTACACGAAAGCCGGCGGAACGCCCTGGGTGCTCGCCGACGTCGACCCCGAGACGGCCTTTATCGGCATCGACTATGCGCTACGCGCCGGCGACGATGCCGCCCAGCGCTTTGCTATCTGTTGCAGCCAGGTTTTCGACGCCGAAGGATCAGGCCTCGAATTCGTGGCCTATGAGGCCGACGGCGTCCATATGTTCGGCAAGAACCCTTATCTCCGCCGCGATCAGATGTTGAAGGTGATGGCGCGCAGCCTTGCTATTTATCAGCGGAAGCATTCCGGAGATTCGCCGCGGCGCGTGGTGGTGCACAAGAACACCGAGTTTCGAACTGACGAGATCGAAGGGGTCTTTGACGCGCTGCCCAACGCTAACTCGATCGAGCTTGTGCACGTACAACAGAGCTGTGGTTGGCGCGGCGTGTATATCGCCGGCCCGCAACAACCTCACGGATATCCCTGTCGCCGCGGCACGACCTTTCAGCTCGGCACCAATGAAGCGCTGCTGTGGACGCAGGGAAATCTGCCGGATGTCGCGAACGGGCGGGATTATTTCAAAGAGGGCAAAGGCACACCCGAGCCCCTGTTGCTGGTCCGTCACGCAGGTCTCGGCAGCATCGACGATCTTTGCCGCGAAACGCTCGCGCTTACGAAGATGGATTGGAACAACGATGGCCCCTACGACCGACTGCCGGTGACGCTGAATTTCGCGGGCACGCTCGCAACCATCGTCAAGCGGATGCCCAAACTACAGCCACAATCCTACCCGGTGCGGCTCTTCATGTAGCCGCGCTTGCGTCGGCTCGCCGGAAAGAGCCACCTGTTCGGCTAGATTAGGGGCGCGCCCTTATCGAGCAGACCGTCGAGAAAGTCGTCCCGCGAGCCGGTCCGTCCCGCGAGCGTTGCGAGGATCAGCGTCTCGACCACCAGGCGGGCCAACGCCCGCGCCATGACCCGCTCTTTTGTCGAGATCGCCGTCATGGAGCGCCCGTGCAGGAAGGCGCTCCGCACGTCGAAGAGTTGCTCATACTGGTCGGCGAAGCATCGATTGCCCAGCAGGGCGGCCACCCGTCCACGCATTCTATTTGTGGCGCGCATCCCTTTGTGGCGATCTGGAGCGACGCGAAAGCTCTTTTGGTAGTCCGCGCGCAACCCGAGCGCCGCCTCGATCGTCGTTATGTGCGCAAGGAATTCGTCCACGCCATCGGCCAGGAACGCGCGGACGAGGAAGTGCGCGATCGGCGTCTCGAACAAAACCGACCGCTTGGCCTGTTCGACGGTCACCCACCGGCTCTGGTCCCAGACAGTCAGCTCGGTCTTGGCTACCTCCTCCAAATGCAGCTCGACGGGGCGCTCTTCCTCGTATGTCCCGCCATAGCCGTCGTCGTAGACTCGGTCCTCCCAGCTCAGAGTGTCGGGTGACGGCGGCGAAGCCGGACGAACGAAGATGTCGCTGTCGATCGTGTAGACCCATGGCACACGAAAGCCGCGCCAATCGACTTCCTGCATGGTCGACCAACTTTCCCAAGGGGCCAGCAGGAGGAAGAACAACGCATCTTCCACGATGGCCGGAAACCGCCCCTTGTGCGGTTCGATTCGCCCCAGGTCCTGGCTCAGATCCATGAACAGGACCGGGACCGCGCGCTTCTCCGGTTCCTGCTCCAACGCCACGGACTCCTCGACGATGAGCCAGTGGAATTCGTGAAAGCGCTCGGCATCGAAATCCTGACGCGGATAAAACCGCCTCAGCCTGGCCGCATCGATCAAGTTACGCAGTTCGTCCGCACTCAACCGGCACACTCTGGCCGGACCGAGTGCGAGTGGCGGCAGGTCGGCAGCAAGATCGAGCGGCGCGAGGTGAATGCGCCTAGCGTGAGTGGCGCGCAGCGCCGCATCGAGTCCCTTCGCCGCCTCCTCCACAGACAAGGCAAGATCGGCCGCTGCCTTCTGCAGGTGACAGGGAAGGCCCAGAGCTCGCAATGCCGTCGAGAGGGCGAAGTTCGGCCCCTTCTTGCCGGCATTCGGATAGCAGTCGCGGCAAGTCTCGCGCAGCCGCATGAAATCGGGATGCGCGAGAATATTGTCGGGCCCTGGTGGACGTAGCCGCCACAACTCCGTCATCGCCAGGAGCATCGCGGTGCTCGGCCCCCTCTCGCTCATCGGGACACCCGCAACCCCACCGTCAACACCCGTCTCATGCGCCGGTCCTTCCCGCCGCCTGCTCGGCCGCATTGTTCGCGTTCACATCCAAAACCTCACCACGGCTGCCGACGAGCGCGATTTCGATGCCGGCCAAGGCGCAGCGCGCCGCAAGGCGCTCGGCAAGGCGCAAGGTGCCGTCCGTCAGCGGGACCACGGCAACCTGACGCCCCTGCGATGGCGTCGCCATCAGCATTCCGACCGTCTCGCAAAGGCTGCGGTAAAGCCGAGATACCTGGCCCGGATGCCGCGTGTTGATGATGCCGCCTTTGCACTCAGCCGAGATGACCTGGTCGCCGACATCTGCGACGACATCGCCGAGGCCGGACTTGGGATTGACGGTGATCGTCTGGCCCTCAGGGTTGCGATAGACCCCGCCATAGGCGGTGGTCCCGAGGTTCGAGACCTTGGCGAACCCTCGCCGCCCTAGCCAGCCCGCGAAGTCGAACTGTTTTCCGTGCTCACCGTCGGGATGGACGCGGACGTCCCGCGCGCCCTGCGTGCGAAGCAGATGCATGGCATATGCGACCATGACGGCGCCCTCGTAGAGATGATGTTCATGAGGGCCGTCCGACTTGCCGACACGGTTCGGCGGCGGCTCCAGCGCCGTCACGGGATCCTCGAAATCCAATCCAGCCTCCCGTTCGGTCCGCAGGCGCACCGCGTGCCGCCATTGACAGCAGCTTATAACCGTCCATATATGCCCGGTAAAGGAGGGCCTGTCATGTTTACCTATAGCCCCGATAAATTTGCATCGCTCTATGCGTCCGAACTTGGCCAGCGCATCTGGGCCTTTCTCACCCAGCCCGAGAACGTCGCCCGCCTCGAGACCGCCTCTGAACTCGGCAAGCCCGCGGTTGAAGGCATCGAGGAACAGCTACTGGCGGAGTTTCGCGAAGAGATCCTGGCCGACCGCGTGAAGCAGATGGTCGGCCATATGGTGCGACAGATTCTGGAGCAGCGCGATTGGGTGCTCGAACAGACGGACGTGAAGGTACAGTCCGTTCCTTTCAGCAAGGCGGCGCGCTATCGCCGGCCTGACTGGTTCACCTTCCATGCTTTCCGCAACACTAGCGATCCGCGTGATGTCGTCATCACCGATCGCCGGCAGAACCCGACGCTGCCCGCCGGCCAGCGCTGGACCTTCTATGCGACCTTCGCCAGCCCGCTCAAGGCGGCCGTGGCGTTCGGCGTGCACGATATCAAGCAGCTTCGTCAGCAGGTCCATTCCCATGGCTTCCACAGGGTGCAGGTCCCCCGAATGCTGCGCCGGGCATGAGACGAGCCGACGATGAGTGATCTTTTCGACGTCGACGGCGCCAATCTCGATCGCGGTTTCGAGAACCTGAAAGCCGCCGAGCATCCGGTCGAGCAGCAGCTTCACGCCATGCTGCAAGAGATGTGGGAGCGTTACGAACCCTATGCCGATCCCGACTTTCGGCAGGGGTTCGCGCGCGATGTCGATGGGCGCTTCTGGGAGATGTATCTGGGCTGCACCCTGCTCGATGCGGGCCGCACCCTGCTGCCCGTCGTCGAGCGCCAGCGCGAAGGCGGTCAGCCGGATCTCTGCGTCCTGGACGATGGCCGCCGAATCTGGATCGAGGCCATCACTCCCGATGAAGGCGCGCCAGGTCCCGACCAGATCGTGCGCCCGGTTCCCCTCAACGAGGGCGGCGGCGTGTTCGCCGCGCCGATCCGTCAGGCGCAGTTGCGCACGTCCGGGGCGTTCTGGACCAAGGCGCAGAGGATCGCGCGCTATCTCGAGCGGGGCGTGATCGCCCCGGAGGATACGCGGATCATTGCGATCAGTGCGAGCCGCTTCGGCGTCTATGTCTCCGAGCAGCCGTTGCCGTTGATCATGACCACGTTGTTTCCGATCGGAGACGCCTACATCACCATCGATCGCGAGAGCGGCGACGTGGTCGACGAAGGATTTCATCCGGCCCCCTTCATCAACCGCGAACGCAATCCGATCCCGCGCACGGCATTTCTCGACGAACGCTTCGCCGACATCTCGGGTGTGATCTGGTCGCGCGTCGGGCTCGGCAACCTCTCACGCCGATCCCGCCCGCTGACCTATGTCCACAACCCGTTGGCACAGATTCCGCTGGCGACAAACTGGGGCGTCTGGGATCGCGAGTTCGTCATTTCGCCGCGCGGCGACGCGTGGGAGGCCCACGACATCCTGGCCCAGGCTGCGGCGGAGGCATCATGACGATGCGGCCGCGTCGCCGCGCCCGGCGCTTGCCGACCCGTGAGGTAGACCATGGCCGTCGGCGATGAGCAGCGACTGATCACACCGATCAGCCAGCGGCAGTTCGAGCTCTATGCACTGTCGCTCGAACGCGGGCCAAATTTCGATCCTGCACAGATCTGCGGGAGCTATCAGGCGGAACCCGGCACCGCGAGCGGCTGCATCCTGCTTGATCCGGAGCGCGGGACCTTCACCACCCTAGCCTTGCGGCGGCGTGTCGATCATCGCTGGGTCCGCGTCGATGAAGGCGGCCCCTATCCCACGCCGGAGGCCGCGCTGGATCACCTCAGCCTCAGCATGCGCGCCGGCGAGCCGGCGGAGCCTTTGCCGCCGGGCGCGCGGCGGCGACAGCTTCTGCTGAAGACCGGCCCCCGCGGGACATCGCCGGAGTTCGGCCTGCTGACGAGCACGATCAGCCATTTCCCCGCGCTGATGGCGGTCGGCGAATGCTATCTGGCGCTTCCCAATCCAGACGCCAACTTCGTCACCGATCTGCAGACCAACAATTTCGCGTCCCGCCTCTTCGAACTCTACCTTCTCGCTTGCTTCCGCGAGCAAGGCCTGATCGTCCGTCAGGACCATGTCTCACCCGACTTCCTCATCGAAAACGACGGCGCCGCCTGCTGGGTCGAAGCAGTGACCGCGAACTCCGAGACGCCCCGCTCCGGCGGGATCGGGGACTGGGTGCATGCTCCGGTCGACCGGAACGCGCGCCTGACCGGCGCGCCCGCCGAGCGCTTCGCCAAGACGCTGCGCGGCAAGCTTCAGCGCAACTATCATGAGCTGGATCACGTGAAAGGTCGGCCCTTCGCGCTGGCGATCGCTGACTTCCATGAATCCGGCTCGATGGTATGGAGCCGCGAAGCCTTGCCGACTTATCTCTACGGCCTGCGGGCAGACATCGAAGGCGAAGGCGCGGGACGATGTGCGGTCGGCACGCCGATCACCAACCTTACGGGCAAGCACGGCATTCCGGCCGGACTGTTCCGCGACCCCGACTGCGCCGACCTCTCCGCCGTCATCTTCAGCAATGCGGCAACGCTCGCCAAATTCAACCGCATGGGCTTTCTCGCCGGATGGCGGCCGCCAGGCCTCACGATGACCCGCCGCGGCATTCTTTTCGATCGAACCCCGGGCGCGCTGGAGCCCATTGACTTCGATCTGTCAGTCGACAGCGCCGAGTACCAGGCGCTCTGGCCCTGGGGCGAAGCCTGGTGTCAGGAACTGGAGGTCTTTCACAACCCGCAGGCAACCCACCCCATTCCCTTCGATCTCATCCCCGGCGCGACACACTGGTTCGAGCGCGACGGCGAAGTCGAATGCAGCACCATCTGGGCGAACTCGGTCATCTCATCGATCACCCACCTGCGCATGGCCGGCGAGCCCGAGAAGACGGCCGCCGCGCTGGGCGAAGGTGAGCAGCCATGACCCGCCTACCGGACCTGCGCCGGCGGCGTCGCTCATCAGAGGAGAACCGCTAAGCATGGCGACCGAACCATCCGACCGGACGATCGTCCTCCACCTCTTGCGCGGCGCTGTGCCCGAGCGCGCCGACGAGATCAGCGGTCTCTGGAGCAAATACGGCCACGCCGTCGAAGTTACGCCGAGCACCAAGGGCGTCACGATGAATGCGGACGCCAGCCGCATCAAGTTCGACACCAAGACGATCGACTTCTTCTGGCTGCTCGGCTTCAGCGTATGGCGCGCGATCGAGGTCTATTCGCCCGCGTTGCTGCTCGCGACGGCGACCGCGACGCCACTCGACCAGGCGCTGGGCGTCGACGCCGAACGAGGGCAATACGAGTTCGACTACAGGCAGCGGATCGCCAGCGCCCAGTCGCTCATTGCGGCCGAGCAGACCGCGGACATCGTCTGGCCGGCGGACGTTCCCCAGCCGACCGCGGACCGCGGCGGCTTGAGAGACGATCAGCACAAGGCCGTCTTCGATCTCGTCGCATTCGCCCTTGCCTTCGCGCTGCTGCACGAATTCCGGCACGTCATGTTCTACGCCGACAGCAGCGCGCCTTCGACATTGCCCGAAGAGGAAATCGCCTGCGACACGTGGGCCCGCGAGTTCATGACGACCGGCCTCGCCGCCTACGCGACGGCGCACGGACATAGCTACGCGCAGGTCCAGCAAAAGCGTGCGATGGGAATAGCGCTGGGCGCCGTGATCATCCATGCGATGACGCCGACCCACGCGCATTGGGGCAGTCGGCAATATCCGCCCATCGCCGAACGGCTGACGGCGATGATCAGCGGCTACAGCCTGCCGGCGGGTTCGTCCTTTTGGCCATTCACGGCCTGCCTGTTGATTGCGCTCATGCGGCAGGAGAACCGGCCGCTCGATATCGTCGCGAACTCAAACCAGGAAATGGTCGAGATCTTGCTCGACCGGCTCCGGTAACCCCGCAGGGAGCGCGCCGTGCCGGTCTATTTCCTTGGCGAAGACGAAAATGGATGTTCCCCGGTCAAGATCGGGGTTGCGAAGAATATCGAAGCGCGCAAGCGCGACCTCCAGACCGGCAACCCTCTCAAACTGCGGCTGCTCGGGTGGATCGAAACGGCCGACGCCTTTCAGCTTGAGCGACATCTCCACCAGCATTTTGGCGCGACTCATGTGCGCGGAGAATGGTTCGGCATCGAGCCGGCAGACGTCCGGCCCATTCTCATGCGCGCCGGCCGCGATGGATTTGTAGCCAAGAACGCCAACGCCTTTCAGATCACCGGCTATGATCGCGATGCTGTTCCAGAATATCTTGGCGTGTGGGAATGGGCAGATCTTGAGATCGACGAATGCTGCCCCTTTTGTGGATGCCTCTGCGGCATGCATTTCCAGGACACTTCGCAAATGTACTACTGCATCCGCTGCGACACGCTGACCGACTTTTCGGAGTTCGATCCCCGCCGCGAAGAACCGGACTATTGAGCCATGGCGGCCTTCGACAATGAGGCAGCGGCGCGCGGCGTGAGCGAGCAGTGGCTCGAGGCGCGTGCGCCTGGCTTCAGAAGCTTCCCGATGCTGACCGCCGCGCCATCTTCGACTTCGCTTTCCTGTGGAGCCTCTTCGAAGCCCAAGTCATGGGCAATTTCGCCCGCGCCGATCGTATCCGCCAGAAGGTGGACGCTTGGGCGCAGGCGGGAATGCTCGAGGCTGAACTCGGCTATTTCCGGAACCGCTATTTCGCCGACGGCGCGCTGACGCACCATTTTCCGTTTCTAGCGCTTCGGCCATCGGATCACCCCGAACTCGTCCAAGCCGTAATCGAGGGCGCCAACGACGATCCTCGCGACCGAATGCTCGCGCTGCTGATGATCGTCTGGGCGCTTGCGCAACAACCTCTTCCACGGCGCCAAATGGGCCTACGGGCTTCGCGACCAGCGCGAGAATTTCACCCATGCGAACAACGTCCTGATGCGGCTGCTCGAACGGCACGGCCAGCTCGGCTGACGAACCTGGCAAGACGAACGCACGCCAATCCCGGTTCTCGCAAAAGCGGCTCTACTAGTGCGGAGACAGTCTTTCCCCAGCTTCACGAACGCAAACGTTACCGCGCTTAACGGAATGCCTGCTGCATCAGCGCTGGGATCAAGTGATCAAGTTCAGCTGCGACCTCAACCTGACCCGCCTGAACAGCGCCGGCCTTTTGTTGAAGCTCGTCGAACCAGACCTGCGCATCCAACGATGGCAATGGAACCTCGATAGCCGCCAGCTTCTTCTGATTGAGGGTCCTGTTTCGATCTGCACTGCCTGGCGAAGCCGCTTGCACTTGGGCGAGTCCCGCGTCGCTCTGGAGAAAATACCACAGGAAGTTTGGTGTCGCCCTTTTACTATCGACTACGGAAGTGAGGTAGCGGTGAGAGCCAACCTTTCCGTGGTGCTCCGGTTTCGCCACCGCAAAAGCCCCCTCCCACGCCTTGATATTACTGAAGACAATATCTCCGCAGTGAATTCGGAAGAGCTTTTGCCATGTTAATTCGCCGCCAATGAGGTCCGGCTTCTTGAAAAGTCCTTTGCCGAACGACCGAACGCCGAGCTCTGCATAAACGCCATTCGATTCAAGGTCGACAGGTCGACGGACTATCGGTGCGATGTCCCCCATGGCGACGTGGGGAGCGCGAACAACAGCTTTGCGAAACGCTGAGTTGAGCGTCGCTCTGAGTTCTGACTGCGTGGCGCGTGCTACTTGCCGCAAACCGGCGATCTGCCTAGCGGCACCATCAAGTCTATCAACAACCTGCCGTTGCTCCTCGATTGACGGAAGCTCGACCACGATGGCTGCCAATTTGTCGGTCCCAAGCGTTCGATTCCGACCTGCGCCGCCAGGCGAGGCGAGCTGCAACTGTTTCAGGCCGCGTTCCTGGATAAAGTACCAATAAAGATAACGCGCTAGGGCAATTTGAGGATTGGTGACACAGGTCAAGAACCGGTGGGAACCGATTGTCCCACGTTCTTCCTCACCTGCAACAGCGATTGCCCCTTCCCAAGCGAAGACGATATTAAACAGCAGATCGCCAGGTTCGATTGCGAAGACTTTCTTGTCTCCGATCACCAGGCTCGTCGAAGGCGGCTTGTGAAAGATGCCCTTTCCGAATGACCTGACGCCAATCTCTTGGTAGATTTGATCTGGTTCGACCTGCACCGGCCGACGGACAAGCGGAGCGACTTCCGCCATCGAATAGGCAACACAAGCCATGCTTAAGCCCGTTCCGACAATAGTAGCCTGAGCTCATCAAGCGCGCTCAGCACTTGCTTCTCCTTAGCGATAGCGCTTTCGACGATCTGCTCAGGCGGACGATGATCGACTACATCTTTGGCGTGCGGATTTTGGATATCGAGATTTACAGTGATGACGCGGCCCTGTTCATCGCGCTTGATCAGGTCGGGACCGAAGACCTTCCACGCCCGCGGCCCTTCTTCACGCGCCGACCACCAAGCGAGACAATCGGCGAGCTCCTTAAACTGTAGCGGCTGGGTCTTGGAATACTTCCGCCGGCCCTCCGGCAAAGGTTGCTCCCAATACCAGATGTCATGCGTCGGACCTGACGTATCGAAGAAAATGATGTTGGTTGCGATGTCAGTGTAGGGCGCGAACGATCCTTCGGGCAGCCGGATGACGGTGTGAACATTGAACTGTTCCAGAAGGTCGGCTTTGATCCGTGCGGCAATGCCGTCGCCGAAGAGGATTCCATGCGGCACGACGACGCCTGCGCGACCAAGTCCGCCACGCTTGAGCCGCCGCATGATGAGCTGCAAAAAGAGCAGCGCGGTTTCGGCGGTTCGACGATCTTCCGGGAAATTCGTGAGGATCCCAGCTTCTTCTTCACCGCCGAATGGCGGATTGGTTAGGATGACTTCGACCCGGTCTCTCTCGCCAATCTCGGTCAGCTTGAACCGCAATGCGTTGCCGAATTCGATGTCGGGCGCCTCGATCCCGTGCAGCAGCAGGTTCATCTGCGCAAGCAGGAACGGAAGCGAGGAATCCTCGCCGCCACGTAGAGTTTTGCGCTGAAGGATTTCGCGTTTCTCGACCGTGCCGGCTTGCGGTCTCATATGGTCGAATGCAGCAGCCAAAAACCCGCCCGTGCCGCAGGCGGGATCCAGCACGACTTCGCCGAGCTTGGGGTTGATCACCTCGACCATGAGGCGCACCACGGGACGCGGCGTATAGAACTCTCCGTTCTGACCCGCGGCGTCCCGCATTTCCCGCAACAGAGTTTCGTACATCCGACCGAGGGTCTGAATGTCCTCGGTGCTGTCGAAATGGATGTCATTGATCAGGTTGATGACGTCCCGCAGCACATACCCGCTTGTCGCGTAATTCCTAAGATCGCGAAACACCGCGGAGACCACGTCGCGCCGCTGCCGGCCGGCGCCATTGCCGCGCAGACCTCGTAGGAAGGCGAACAAACCCGGGCCCTGAGTGCCGTCCGCGCGAACGGCCTGGTCGCCGTTGATAAACGAAAGCAGGTCCGGCCCGGTAATGCCCGCCGGATCGGCCGCCCAGTCTCGCCAGCGGTAAGGTGCATCGATCAGGAGTTGGTACGGTTCGTTGGCGAGCACCGCCTCGTCCTCGTGGACGCGCTCCATGTCGTCGACGAATTTCAGGAACATCAGCCAAGTGAGCGTCGGCAGCCGCGTGAGGTCCGTCTTCAGCTCCCGGTCCTTGCGCATTTTGTTGCGCGCGGATTTGATAAGGCTGTCGAGCCGCTGCGCCGTTGTTTTTGCCGGCTTGATTTTTTTCTCAGAGAGCATTCACAAGTTCTTCCTTAAGCGGCGTACAACAGGCCGGACATTTCGTTGACCGCGTCGCGGAGCTTATCCGGACCACCGAAGCGGCGAGCGATTTCACTGGGATTGCCGAACCCGGCCAGCGGCGGCACCTTCAAAATACCCGGCAGGGCGAACTGCGCAGCGCCATGCTCGGCGTATTTCTCGAGCAGCGCCTCCAATACGGTTCGCGCATCGCCGCCATACCGGTCAAAAAAATCGGTGCGGTCGCGCTTGAGCCGTTCGGCGCGCTCACGTCGCGTGCGGAGCGGCGCGTTCCAGGCGAGATGGCAAAGGAGATCGAACGGATCATCCTCCGGCCGTCCGGCTTCTTCGGCCAAGCTCTCAAGGTCGATGCCCCGTTCAGCGAGTGCCTCGACGATCGCGTGGCGCTTGTCGGCGAGCATCCAGTCGGCGCGGAAGCTTGCCGCGGTCGGATAGAGCGTGCGGACCTTTTCGCCGGTCCAGTCCGTCAGCTTCTTGCAGGTCAGGCGTTTGCCGTCCGTATCGAGCTCGTAGACCAGATGCGCGACCACTTCGACCGTGCCGCCATCGACGTAGAGCTTACGCGATTCTCCGGGCTCCTCGTCGGGTGGAAGACCACCGTCGGTTTCCGTCTCGATCTCGTCCGGCGCCTCGGGCGCTGGATTTTCCTCTTCTTGGGTGGTGACGATCTCACCCTCAGCGTCGATCTCCGTGATCGTCTCTGCGGTCGGCTCACCGTCGAAGTCCGGATCGGCGAATTTTTCGGTCGCGGTGCCGGTGTAGTCGAGGATGTTGAAGAACAGCTTGCCGTAGTCTTCGCGCAGCCGTGTCCCGCGACCGATGATCTGCTTAAACTCCGTCATCGAGCCGACCACGCGCGCCAGCACGACGTTCTTGCAGGTCGGCGCGTCGACACCTGTGGTGAGAAGCTGAGACGTCGTCAGAATCACTGGGACCTTCGTCTCGACGTCCTGGAAACGGCTGAGCTTGCCCTTGCCGATGTCGCCCTCGTCGGCCGTCACGCGGCAGGCATAGTCCGGATACTCCGCAACGATGTCGGCGCTAAGATTGGCAAGGGCCCGACGCATCTCGCTTGCATGCTCCTGATCCACGCAGAAAACGATCGTCTTCGCGAAGCGATCGGTCTGCGCGAGAAAATGCGTGAGGTGGCGCGCGATCGCTTCGGTGCGTGCGCGCAGCGCGACGACGCGCTCGAAATCCTTGGTGTGGTACTCATCGTCGGGAATTTCGCGCCCGAAGCGGTCGAGTTCGCCCTTCGTTGGTCTCCACCCCGCCGCATCATAGTCCGTGACGACCCGGTGTACGCGATAGGGCGCCAGGAAGCCGTCCGCTATGCCTTGGGCCAAGGAATAGGTGTAAAGCGGCGCGCCGAAGTAGGTATAGGTGTCCCGATTGTCTTCCCTCAGCGGCGTCGCCGTCATGCCGAGCTGATAGGCCGGCTCGAAATAGTTCAGAATGTCTCGCCAATTGCTGTCGTCGCGCGCGCTGCCGCGGTGGCACTCATCGATGATGATCAGGTCGAAAAAGTCCGGTGCATATTCCCGATACAGGCCCGGTCGGCGTTCGTCGCTGGCGATGGCTTGGTAGATGGAAAAATAGATGTCGCGGCCGTGGCTGATTTCGCCATTCTCGATCTTGAATCGGGCGTCGCCGAAGGGCGCAAAAGTCTTGGCCATCGGGTCGTCGACGAGAATGTTGCGGTCGGCGAGGAATAGGATTTTGGGTTTGCGGAAGTCCCCGCGCTTGTTCCACCCGGCCGTCCACAGCCGCCACGCGATCTGGAACGCTACCGCGGTTTTTCCCGCTCCCGTGCATAGAGTGAGGAGCGCCCGCCGCTGGCCCGTCAGAACAACCTGAAGCGCGCGATTGACTGCGATCTCTTGGTAGTAGCGCAGCGGCCTTGCAGGATCGGGAAACCCCGGCGCGAGCAGGCGCTCGGCGGCCGCGTCATCCGTCAGACCGAGACCGGCCCGTTGTCGACCCCACAGCTCAGCGGGCGTCGGAAAATCAGTCCGCAGGGTTTCCAGGCCGGTGAGAAAGTCGAATTCGAGAATTTCCGCCCCATTGGTGGCGTACGCGAATTTCAGGCCGAGAATTTCTGCGTAGTCCTTGGCCTGCTGCAAGCCATCGGCGGCGGATTTGTACGCAGCCTTCGCCTCGACGACAGCGATCGGGTAGTCGGCGCGGTAGCGCAGGATGTAGTCGGCACGCTTTTGCCGGCCGCGCTTCGCCTTGCCACCGATGAAGATCACGCGACCATCGGTGAAGGTCCGTTGCTCGTTGATGGCGTGGGGCGCACCCTCCCAACCTGCCGTCTGCAGGCGGGGAACAACGAATTTTCGACAGGTATCCGCTTCAGTATTCACCTGGTTTCCCCACGTGACCGCTTCGCTCGTCTCGTACGTGGCGCCAGCGACTTGTCGCCCGATTTCCAAGCTTTGACGTTCTGTGCTTTCCACCGCAGCGCCGGACTGGCTTCCATCGAGGCGCGCACGTTCTCCGGCACGTCCAGAGAAGACACATCGATCTCACCCCGATCGAGCACGCCATCCAGAAATGCCCTCTCCCCCGCCGTGAACTGAAACAGCGGCGTGAGCTTCTCCCGGCATTCTGCCGTGACGTTCTCGATCCAGGCCGCCGGACCGCCAAAGGCATCGAAATACCGGTCGTGCAGGCACATGGTCAGCTTGCCGCTGATGTCGCCGACCTCGCATCCGATCTCGTCTGGCGAGGCCGTGCGCCAGTCGAAGCTCTTGGCGCTCGCGCCGATCATCAAGGTGCCCGCCTTGATCTTCGCCCAGTCGAGACCCGGCATGGCGACGATCCGGTGCGCATCGAACAGATCACGCGCCGTGCGTCGCGTGACCAGCGCGACCATCTTGCCGGCGACGATCTCGTGGATATCGAGAACCGGCACGTTCGTGGCTCGGTAGGATCCGATTATCGCTGAGGACATGCGGTTCACACCGTAGAGAGGGCCGCGGTAGAGATAGTTGATATCGATCTCGATGGTCCCCGCCCCACCGAGCGCGGAGGCATAACGGTAGATCCATTTTCCGCCGGCGTGTTCGGACGGCTCACGACGCGCGGCATAGCCCTTCGATTCCATCAGCCGCTCGATCCGGTCCTCGAGTCCCGGCCGATCAACATCCATCTGCTCTTTCTCGATCGCGCCGACATAGTTGACGTCGATATCGACCGAGAGGCGGTCCAGATCGGAATGGAAAACGTTGAGCGCCGTGCCGCCCTTCAAGGCGATCCGTGGCCCGATCAGCGTGTCTGCGCCAAACGCATCGAGAATGTCGATCAGCCGGATCACCCGCTCCAGCGTTGCGGGCTGAAGCTGCCGCTCGGCCGCGATGTCTTGAAGTGTTTCCCGCGACGCGGCCATCAGACGCCTTCAAAGGCGGCGTCGACCGCCTGCGTAGGGAGAAGCACGCGCCACGACTCGACTAACGCGGCATGACCAGGTTCAGCGCCCAGCGCATAGTGTTTCGATCGCGGAAGCCGTGCCCGCAGGCGCGCCAGGACGTCGTCGGCGACGCCGAGCGCGACGCGCCGCCTCTCGAGCCACCAGCCGGAAACGGAGGCGAGCGACCGATTGTCCAGCAGTTCGACATAGTCGGCGACCTTCGCCGGATCGAGATAGCGCACCAAGTCCAGCGACTTCAGGACTTCCTCGGCGCCGCCAGCGAGTTCCGGCCGGTGCAAGACGTCGACGACCGTGCGTTCGACCGCGGTCACACGGACCGTCACCCCTTGCCGATCCATGGTCGTGGTCAGGTAGTCGGCCTTGCCGGCCGCCGCCAACGCCTTCGGCGGCGTGACGAAGCGGCAGGCGCCAAACGGCAGATCCACCCGTTCGGTCCGTCCGGCGCTAACGAGCTGGACTTCGTTGAACTCGGAATAGGCTACGCCGTGCAGCTCAAGGGCTGAGTGAAACCCCAGGACGCCATCGGGACGGAGCTTGCTCGCCGCGGCGAAGCGGTCGATCACCATCCGCTCCGCCGGCAGATGAGCGGGCACCGCGGCAAACACCTCGCGACTGACGCGCTTGATGTTGCCGGCTCGCAGATGATGCCGAAGCAGGCTCGTAACGTTGGCTCCGCCCGCCGGGTGGCCGAAGGCCGCCGCGAACTCCGCCCGGGTGAACACCGGATGAGCCGACAGGAAACTGGCCGTTTTGTGCTGGCGAGGTTGCATAGTGGGTCTGTGATTTTGCGTCAAAGTGGGCAGTAAATAGCCATTATGGCGCAGATTTGTCAACAGAGTCTTCTCGGCGAACAAAAGCCGGGTACTGTCCTATCAGTCGCAAAAAATGCGCCACATGGGGTACGAAATGTCCCTTCCAACGCATTTTCCAGGACAACGCGCCCCCTACGCGTCATCAAACCTGTGGCCTCGACATAGGCCCCGAATACGCAAGTCTGAGGGGAAGGCCTTCCCCTGCGGCCGAGCCCAGGGTCTCTGCCGACCCCTTCTGCGGGACACCCCGCAACGCCCCGAGAGTGAGAGGGCTGCGGCTGTCCCCGTGACGGGTTGAGGGTCGAGAGAGAGGCTCCCGGCCGGCCCGTCATGGAGATTCTGCCATGACCCAGACAAGCACCATCGCCGATCACGACGCCTTCGGCGCGCCGCCGGTTTCAGCCGGTTATAAAGTCGACATCTCGCGCGGCGAACGGATCGGGCGGGTGTCGTCCGAATGGTTCTCGCGGCCCGACGACGAGCGCTACCTGTCGCTCAGCGCCCTCTACGCCGCTGTCCGCGCACCGCGATCATCGCGCTGTATGAGGAAGGCGATCGGATCTTCCTGATCGGTTTCAGCCGGGGCGCCTACACGGTCCGATCGGTTGCAGGGGTCATGACCTATTGCGGCGTCCCGCGCCATATGCCCGATGGCTCGCCCTTGCGCCGCGATCCAAAGAGCATCCACAAGCTGGCCGAACATGCGGTCAAGGATGTCTATCAATTCTGTCCATCCTACTCGCGCAAGATTCTTGGATACCGGCGGTCCTGCTGGAGACTCGAGATGCAATCGCTACACAATTTAGACGGCAGTAGGGCAGTACAACCACCGTCAACGGCGCCGAGCACGCGAACGTTTTTCCCTTCTTCATCGGCGTGTTCGATACTGTCGCCGCCCTCGGCCACAAATATCTGGGCGCGGCGCTCGTGACCGCCGGCATTGCGCTACTGATCGGGTTGCACTGGCTCGGTGGCTTCCTTCAGCCGGTCTTTCCATGGGCCGGATGGGTGGCCTGGATTCTGAGCTACCTCGGCATCCCCCACAGCGCTGATTGCTTTTCTCATGAACTATCTGAAGATCGCGCCATCACTCGTAGCGCGGCAGTTTCCGAATCTCGCGCAGGGCTGGGCCTGAGATCCCCATAGGCGCGCGCCTCGTTGGCTCGGCGCTTGTCCCGAGATGATGTTCTGGATGCGCTCGTCAATTCCGACGTCCATTGCCACGCGCTGACGACGCCGCCGCTCGAGCTGAGACAGCAACAAGTGGACCGCCGATTCCTTCAACTAGCGCCGGCCGGTCTACCATAGGAGTTTTGAAAACAGTTGGGTGCGCTCGCGGCAACGTGTCCCAGATCACCCGTCGCAGCCGAAAAGCAGCGCTGATGATTTGGCCCACTGGTCTCAAAGCGGCGAATCGACGAAACGATCAGGCAGAGCAACTTAGAACGCGGCAGCAGCGAAGAGCCTTACTCGTCCGTCCGCCCCTTCCATTCGCGGTACTGCCTAATAAACGCGGGACATGCCGAAGCCAGTCGGTCAGGATCGATACGACCCGACCGACTTATGTACCGAAATGCGAACTCCCAGGGAGGGAGTTGCATGTTTTCATCGAAACGCTCGTACCAACCGGCGCTCTTGACTGCAGCATCGAGTAGCTTCTGCACAATCGGCTTTCTTTGCGTCTCGAAGAGGGCCAACGCAGCCGGGATATCGCCATCGGTGGAGGCGATCGCACTAACAAGCGCCTGCACATCTTCCAGCGCAAGGCGGGTGCCCGACCCGATCGAGTAGTGGGCTGTCCGAAGCGCATCGCCCACCAGAACCATGTTCTTGTAGGACCAGCGCTCGTTGGTGATCTTCGGAAACTGCCGCCAGATCGATCGGTTCGAAATCACCTCAGCCCCATCGAGCACATCAGCGAACATTTTTTCGCACAGCGAGCGGGACTCTTCCACGGACAGCTTGGCCAGACCACGCCGTTCGAAGTTTGCGGCGGTTGTTTCTACCAGAAAGGTACTTTGGCTTGGCGAGTAGCGATAGTGATGCGCATTGAACGGCCCCTCGCCTGTCATCTTGAAAGTCTGCGTCAGGGCGTCGAACGGACGCGAAGCGCCAAACCAGGCGAACCAATTCGTCAGCGTCTCGATCCTGGTACCGAATTCCACCTCGTGCCTGGTGCGCACCAATGAATTCACGCCGTCCGCGGCCACGATCAGGTCGGCATCGCCGAATTCGGCCAGATCAGTAACGGCCTTTCCGAATATCGGAGACAGTCCGGCCTGCCGGACCTTCTCGTTCAGAATACGCAATAGAACAATGCGTCCCATCGCCGTAAACCCGATGCCATCAATCCGGATCCGCTCTCCCCCGATCCGGATTTCGATGTCGTCCCAGGATTCGAGGCCGGCGGAGATCGCCTGCACCAGCTCGGAATCGTCATCGGCCAGGAACTGCAGCCCTTGAGCAGACAACACGACCCCGAAGCCGAACGTGACGTCCTGAGGGTTCTGCTCAAGTACGAGAATGTCGGCCGAAGGAAGCAGGCGCTTGAGCCTATAAGCGACATACACGCCAGCCGGGCCGGCCCCAAGGATACGTATCTTGCGGACGCGGCTGCGACATACGGCCTACTCCCCGGCTTCGGGTTCTTTGTGAGAGTTCAAAATGACGAGCACTTCGCTCGGCAATGGAGCCTTGCGACGCCCGTCGTCCCCGTGGATCGCCCAAACGCGGCTATCGAGCACTTCCGCAAACGAACGTCCTTCTTCCGAATAGACGTGCCGGACGGCGAAGGACATCTTTCCTATCCGCTCGACCACTATCCGATGATCGACGATCGCATGAAGATGCGGCGCATCGAAAAATCGCATGTTGAACTCCACGCACGGAATGCCTTCGATTCCCCCGTCGCTCAATTTACGATTCGGCGGATACCCGAACGGGACGGCGCGCCAGCTAAACCAGACCGAAGCGATCTTCAGCTCTCTCCGTTCCGCCTCTCCTCTTCGCGCGAAACCGCTCGGGCCGATCAGCCGCATCCGTCATTACTCTCGGGAAGATCGGACCCGCAGGTTACCCACTAAGAGAATGCTCGAGGAAGAAGCGCAGCATTTCCCTCGTCGCATCCGGCCCCTGAGCATCGGTATAGGACCCTGCGGGACTGCCGCCCGACCACGCGTGTCCGGCGCCGTCGACGTTCCAGTGTTCGGACATCGCCCGACCGCCCCCGTCGATCAGAATGGTGCGAGTATAGCCATGGCCGTCGGGTACGCGTCCGCGAAGCACCTTCCTCGTCGGTCTCGTCGCTCCGGCCGACTGCTCGATGATCTGATCGCCATTCTTTGGATGGACCGTCGTGTCGCGATCGCCATGGAAAACGATGGTCGGCACAGAAGTTTTGCCGTTGGTAATTGCCTTGGACTCGCCTCCCTGCCGCATGGCGGCGAACGCAGAGGGAAGATCGCTCGCGGCGCCGCACGCCAAGCCCGAATGAACACCGACGGCAGCGTAAAGGTCGGGATACGTCGCGCCCATGATGGCGGCGGCGGCCCCGCCGGCCGACAAGCCTGCGACGTAGACGCGCTTCGGATCGATCGCATGGTCCCGCATGACCTGGCGGGTGATGCCGGCGATCATAGACGGCTCGCCTCCGCCGCGGCGCTGGTCGCCCGTCCGAAACCAGTTCCAGCACTTCGACTGATTGGCTCCGCTCGGCTGTTCGGGATAGACGACGAAGCAATTCCGCTCCTCTGCCATGAAGTTCATCCGGGTGCCGGCGGCGAAATCGTCCGGCGACTGGGTGCAACCATGGAGCATGACGATCAGGGGGAGCTGTTTTCCCTGAGAGCGGTTGGGGATGAACAGCTTGTAAGTCCGGCTTCCAGCTGCGTTGCTGAAGGTACCGGCGATGAATTGGGTGTTCTCGGGCACGATATCCGACGTTGACGGCGGAGCGCGACCGATCGAACCTTGCAGGCCGAACCCAGAAAACTTCCTCGTGCCCTCGAGCGACGCGGTGCGTTTGCGTCCTTGAACAGGGCGAGGCTGCGTCGGCCGGCTTTCCCTCCTCTCAACGACGTCGGCCTTGGCATCGATGGTTGGCGGCTCGAGCCGCGCGAGCGGAGCCTGAGCGTCGCTGCGAGACGTCGGTGCTGGGGCGCTGCCGCCCTGAAGCATGCGCTGCAGGAGTGCGGTGGCTTCGACCAGTTGGCCGGCACGGGTGAGGCGCGTGGCTTCGCGGACCATGTCTTGATTCAGCATCGTTCACCTCGTTCTGTCGGCGAGAGCGGCCTTGACCGCGGGAGTGGCGTGAAGCGCCCCAAGCACCGACACCGACACGATGGTGGCGCGGGCCAACTCGGGAGTGACGTCCTGCGCGATGGTGGCCAAGCCCAAGACGTTGATCTGCAGCATCTCGCCGGCGCGCCGCGCCGCTTCGAGATCTTCGCGGGTGTAACTGCGCAGACCGAGGTCCAGGCTCTTCCGGGCCGTGGAGTGCCTCACGACGTCTGCATGACGTTCGAGCTGGTTCCGGATGGCGGTCCGGATGAAATCGGTCCGATTGGAATAGAACCCCTCCTGCACCATGAGATCGACGTGACCGAGATCGACATAGCCAAGGTTGATCGTGATCTTCTCGGTGTCGGAAGTTTTGGGTCGCAGCTCGCGCAGATTATCGGCCATGCAACATCCTTTCACCATCCAGTTGGATGGCCATAGGATGCTAAATGGATGCTTTATGGCCTAGTTCAAGGGGGGCGGCTGGCCCCTGGAGCTGTAAGCGCCGACCTGAGCAGAGTCGTCGGGGGATCACTTCACGCGGTCGACGAATTCCACCGGTGTGCCCTTGGAGAGCCGTTCCGCGACACGCTCGGCATCCCAATTCGTGAGCCGGACGCAGCCGTGCGATTCCGACTTGGAAACTTTTCCCGGGAACGGCGTGCCGTGGATCCCGTAACCGTCGCCGGAGAGATTGATCCACATCGAGCCGACCGGATTGTTCGGGCCCGGCCTGATGGTGAACGGCTTGCGGGAGTGAACGCCCTTGAAATGGTAAGCCGGATTGTAGCGGTAGGTCGGATTGTGATCGATCTCCGTCACCTTCAAGGTGCCGGAGGGGGATGGTTTCTCCTCACTGCCGATCGTCGCGGGGTAGAATCCTATCAGCGCGTTCGACTTGTCGAACAGCTTGACCGTCTGCCGGCTCTTGTTGACTTCGACCTTGGCCGCCTTCTCTGAAGTCTGCTCGGCTCCGGAGTCGATCACGACGATGGCCTCGCCGGCGCGGTCGAAGTGCCTTCCCGGATTCAGGGCGGACAGCAGATCCTCGCTCATGTGAAACTTCTCGGCCAAGCCTTCGCGCGGGCTGCCGTAGGACAGCTTCGGAATGTCCTTCATGTCCTCCATCTTCGCAGGCAGCTTCTTGAGGAACGGCCCTGCGACGTCCTCCTCCGCTATGGTGTAGTTCATCGTCACCGGGCGGTTATCCGCAGCAAGTTTTGCCCAAACATCGGCGTTGAGGTCGTCGGAGACCGGCAATTGCTGCGCCTCTTCGAAGGCCCGCAGTGCCTTCTTCGCGTTCTCCCCGAACCTTCCGTCGATCTCTCCTGGCGAGAAGTGCGCCCGGTCAAGCAGGACCTGCAACCGGACCCCCGCCGAGGTCGGCTTCTCGTTGGACAGGGTCTTCTTCGAGGGCTCAGCCGCGTCGATCGCGGCAGGCTTCATTTCGGCGGCAAGCGCGGAGCTCGTGACGCCCGCCAGCACAAGACCGATGACGATGCATCCGAACGACACATGCCGGCCTGGCTTGCGGTGGCGCTGGTGGATCACTTCCGGTCCGCAGGCGCCTGTGCATTCGCCTTGTTGTTGGCGTCGGCCTTGTTCGCTTCGTGATGACCGACGGCGCAGCCGGCCGCAGCGCCGAGCTTGCCGTGTCCCGCCATGTGCCCGGCAACGCCGCCGACGATGGCCCCCTTGATGCAGCCCTTGGCGTCCGCGCCGGGTGCGAAAGCCAGCGAAATGGCGGCCACGCAAGCCGCTGCCAAAATCAATCTCATGAGCGTTCTCCCATCGTGAAAGTTAAGGATGCAACGGACTGGAACGCGCTCCGTTCCGTGCGCAGCGCAAGATGATCGACAGCGGGCCGGCGAGCGCCGACTAGCACCTCTCCGAACCTGCGAACGCGTTTGGCCAGCCGGGTCGCACTAGTCCATGATCTTCGCAACCGGAAGCCGCCAGCCACGCTTCATTGCCATGACGCGCAGCGAGAAGCATGAAATCAGCGCCACCGCCGTCACCGGCGCGACTGGCAACTGCAACATGTGCCCAACCACCACGATGGCCGCGGCCGCAAGCGCCGCGACCGCATATAGCTCTGCACGGAGCACAGTAGGAATCTCGGCGAGCAGCACGTCGCGCACCATCCCGCCGCCGATCCCGGTGACCATGCCGAGCACTATGGCCATCAGCGGGTTCAGCCCGTGGGCCATTGCCTTCGATGCGCCGGTGACGGCGAAAAGCGCAAGACCTGCGGCGTCGAAGATGAGGACCGCGTTCGACATCCGCACGATCAAGGAAGAGAAGAAGAACGTGATGACACCAGCGAAGAGCGATACGCCGAGGTAGCGCCAGTCGGCGATAGCGCCGGGAGGAACGACGCCGATCAGGAGATCCCGGGTGATGCCGCCCGAATTGGCCGCCGCGAACGACAGTACCAGAATGCCGAACAAGTCCAATTTTCGCTTGACCCCCGCCAGCGCCCCGCTAAGCGCGAAGACAAAGGTGCCGGCCAGATCAAGCACAAGCGGAAGCGCTTGCATGATGCCGCTTTCCGGCACTATGCCGGCAACCAGGCGCGAGCCGCGACCACCAGCGCCTCCACGCCGGTTTGCAGGGTGGGGTGAAGAACAGGTGCGAATTTCGGACTGTGGTTCACCGGCAGTTCGGTGAGCTTGTTCGCTGCTTTCGCCTTGGCGTAGGTCTCCGGATCGGTACCGCCGACAAACCAGAAAACCGATGGCACGTGCCATTCGGTCCCGAACGACCCGAAGTCCTCGCTCGCAGGCGCGGGTCCGGTTGCCCTTACCCGCTCGGTGCCGAAATGACGCCGGAATGCGCCCACCACGCGTTCGCTTGCATCCCGGTCGTTCACGTTGAGAGGATAGTGGTCCAGCGAGGTGATCTCCGGTTTGCGGGGGGCGCCGGAGGCCCCCGCCTCGGCATTGACGATCCGCTCGATGGCAGCCAGGACGCGCGTCCTTACTCCGGCATCGAAAGTCCGTACGTTCAGCTTGATGATGGCCTCGTCCGGAATGACGTTTTCTTTCGTCCCCGCCTGCAGGACGCCGATAGTCACGACTGCTGCTTCCGCAGCGGCGATCTCGCGCGAAACGATGGTCTGCAGCCGCAGCACGGTGGCCGCCGCCATCACCACCGGATCGATGCTCGCCTGCGGCATCGACCCGTGCGCGCCGCGACCGAACAGGCGAATTTGCAAGCTGTCGGCGGCGGAGGTGATCGCGCCTGCACGTCCGGCAACGGTGCCCGACGGCCCAACCATGACATGCTGCCCAAGGATTACATCTGGTTTCGCGAAACGCTTGAACAGGCCGTCGTCGATCATGGCCTGCGCGCCTTCCGCCGTCTCTTCGGCGGGCTGAAAGACCGCCATGATCGTCCCGCGCCAGGTGGTTCGGGCCTCGGCGAGCAATTGGGTGGCGCCTACAAGCCAGGTTACATGCATGTCGTGACCGCACATATGACTGACGGGGACGGTGTTTCCGTCGCGATCTTTGGCCGTGATCTTGCTGGCGTAGGCAAGCCCGGTTGCTTCCTCGACGGGCAGTGCGTCCATGTCCGCGCGCAGCATGACCGTCGGTCCCTCGCCGTTCCGTAGCAAGCCGACCACGCCGGTTTTGCCGACGCCCGCCGTGACTTCGAAGCCCGCGGCGCGAAGTCGGTCGGCCGCCAAGGTCGCCGTGCGGATCTCCTGCATCGACAACTCGGGATGCGAATGCACATCCTTGTAGAGTTCGGCCAGGTCGGGAAGCATTGCGCCAAGGTTGCCTAGTGCGGGATCGGACATGGGCCACTCCATCGCAGGACTTGAAGCAAAGGAAGCTTTTCCCTTTTTCACAATCCGGCGCAAGCAGATCGAGCCGGAATAGCGCTGGCTTGCAGAGGGCCCCTAAGCCTGTTTGGAGGTGTTAGCGGACACCCACGCGGCATAGGACTGCATGAAGCCCTGAAGGAATTTACGCGTTTCCTCGTTGACCAGCTTTCCGTCCGCGTCGAACAGTCTGTCGGCGCCGCCGATATAAGCTTCCGGTTGCGGCATCGCGGGCACGTCGAGAAATACCAACGACTGTCTCAGATGATGGTTGGCGCCGAAGCCGCCGATGCCGCCCGGCGAGGCGCTGACGACAGCGCCAGGCTTGCCGCTCCAGGCACTCTTGCCGTAGGGCCGCGATCCCACATCCAGGGCGTTCTTCAACGCGGCAGGCACCGAGCGATTGTACTCGGGGGTGACAAAAAGGACGGAATCCGCCGCCCGTACACGCTCGCGGAACGCCGTCCATTCCGCTGGCGGATCGTCATCGCCGTCCTGATTGTAGAGCGGCAGTTGGCCGATCTCGACGATGCCCAGCTTCAGTCCGGCTGGCGCCAGTTCAGCCAGCGCATTGGCCACCATGCGATTGATCGAAGCCTTCCTGAGGCTACCGACGATCACGGCGACGTCGCGGGGCTGATCCATGCGGTTCCCTTTCGATGTTTTTGAAATCGACTCCGACCTAACCCCGCAAAAGACCAATGGCTCCTCGGTCGGGAGCGGCTACACGATCCGATCGGGCAACAACGGCGCGACGGACGGACCCGAAAAACGTAAGCCGACTTCCGTCCCGTGCCGGCCGCGGACTTCTTCGCGACTTCCTTCGCAGGCTCATCCCCGAGATTCATCCGGCGACGGCCGCCGCGCCCTGGGAATTCGGAGGAAGAGCCTCTTGACTCTCATGAACGAAACGGGAACATAAAAGCATGAAAGCTGCTCCGGATCGGACTATTCCCGCCGTCGACGATTTCGATGCCGCCGCCGACCCAAGCGACAGCGGGCTTGCGGCGGCGATGCCCGGAAAACCGTGAAGGCCCTATTGGTCGCGAACGAGTTTCTGGAGGTGCAGCTCGACGAACTCCGCTCGAAGGTGTCGACCGGCTACGCGCGGGGGCGACTTCCAGGGCCGCGCGAACGCAAGAATTAGGCAGATGGCTCACATGACCTATTATGTCGCTCTACCGTTCGTTTTCTCCTGCGACGGCGTGGCCGCCGGGGAGGCAACGGAGTGCTTCAGCGCCAATGCCGCGGTCATGCGGGCCGAGGCGCTATCCCGGAAGCCCGATCATGCCGGCGCCGTCGCGTTCTCGCGGACCGGAGATCCGTCCAGCGGCGACTTCACCGACGCCACGCTGATCCGGAAGTTCGGTGACGACGTGCCAGACGACCTGAGCGCGCTGTGAAGCTCGACTGGCTCCGTGGCGAGATCACGCGCATGCGCGGGCAACTCCGCGCCCAGGAGCGGGAGATCGGGATGCTGCAGCGGGCGGGCGTGCCGACAGCGTCAGCCGAACTGCTGCTCTCGAGAATGCGGGCGAAGGTCGACGATCTCTGTCGCGAGCGGGACACTCTCCGGAAAGCGGCGTTCGCCTGACGCGACCGGCGTCACTGCGCCTCCAGATCCCAGCTGCCAGCGCTGCCGACGCGAGCACGCTTGACGACGACAGGGATGGCCCGCACCCCGCCCGCGTGCCGGTGGCGGGCCTGGACCGGCCTGCTTCTGTCGTTGCGCCAAGCGTCCGCGTCCTGCTGCAGAGCCTCGCCCAGCCGCCTTCGGCCTGGGCGAGGCTCTGTCATGCCGATTGAACTGTCCGCATGCCTGCGTCTGTCACGCCGCCAGCCGCGACACCGAGAAGCGGCGCTTCGGCTTGCCGCCGGGCGGATTGCGAGGGCCATCGTCCACTTCGCAGAGAGCGTCAAGGACGGCGTCGATGCCGACGGGTGCCTTCAGTCCCTCTGGGGCCCGCAGCGCCCTGCCTCGTAACCATTTTGCTCTTTGGAGGATCTGGCTATGCGCAGCTACGACCTTTCACCGCTCTGGCGTTCGACCATCGGCTTCGATCGTCTTTTCGATCTCGCGGAATCCGCCCAGCGCGCCGCTGAAGACAATTATCCCCGTACAACATTGAACGGCTCGGCGATGATCGCTACCAGATCTCGCTCGCGGTCGCCGGCTTCTCGCCCGAGGAGATCTCGGTCACGGCCGAGCACAACGTCGTCACGATCGAGGGAAGCAAGCCCGAGAAGGCCGAGCGCGAGTATCTCTATCGCCGGACACCACCGGTGCCCGCCTGGGACCCCGGGCCCAAAAGGCACCCGGAAGCCACCCTGCGGTGGCGCCTGAGAAATTAGACAAACCGGTTTTGGTTTCAAGGGTCGGCCCGAAAAATTTTCGGGTGCAGCCGGGGCCGATCTCTGACGCCCGACAGAGGCTGCGAGCCACCGTTAGCGTTCCCCGCGCGAGACCGAGCTCGCAAAATCAGGTGCTGGCGCGTGAGAGCCAGTTCACACGCGGTAGCGGGAGGAGCTGCTAAGGCTGGTGCGTGGTTTTCAGAGGAGACCGAACCATGGAATGGGCGGCCAAGGCGCTGGCACGCGCGACCGGCACGGACAAGGACGTCGAAGAACTCAAGGCGGTCGCGATCTTCTGCGGCGCCGGGCTGTTGCTATCCCTCTCAGCAGCCATGGTCTTCCCGGACCTCTGGTCCGCCCTCTTCTGAGCGATTGCCACGGACCACGCCGAGTGGCACCAAGCCCCCGCCGTTCTTGACTCCCAGGGCATCGGCATACTCAACTCCGCCGATTGATGTCGTGGGGTTGTGTCATGGAGCAGGAATTCTACCAGGGCCTCGCCCATCGGGTCCGGACCCTCGCCGAGAAGGCCGATCCGTTCACCAGGCGACGCCTGCTGGATCTCGCCAAGCGATACGATGCGAAGAGCGATCAGCCACCCCGCCCTGCAGCGGCCGAGCGTCCGCTGCCGGTACCGCGGACGACGCCACCGGCGTCCATCTTCTCCGGACCCGGCGAAGCCTAAGGTGTGGACGGCGGCTGCCATCGCTGGATAATTGAACGGCTGCGGGTCAAGACGCGTTCGCTCGGACTCGCTCGCGTCCTTCGCGAGCGGCGGCAGCGGAGGCGCGGGCGCAATGACCGTCTGAGCCGCAGCCACCTCGACCGGCACATCGACGACCTTGCGCCCCTCCATGAATTCGAGCACGGTCCGCCCCTTGTCGATGATCTTCCACCCGCCGTTTTCGCGATCGACCAAACCTTGCGAAAAGACGTCGAGTTCCGGCACGCGCGCGGCCAGCCGCCTGGTGCGGTCGGCCCAGTCCCGGACGCTGGTCGCCAGGATCGCCATGTCGCGCTTGATGTCGTCCATCACGGCGAAGCCGCGAAAAAGCGAGCGCTTCAACAGAAAACGCGGGTCTTGGCGCTTGACGTCGAAACCTTCGTGCGAGTCGAATGGCCAGATGACGCAAGCAAACTCCTATTTGGCGCAAGCGCGGACCGACTACTCGTCTGGGCACTATGAGCGATCAATGAAAGCGCTAAATGCCGCGCTTTCGATCGAGCCGCACCAAGTCATAGCTCTGACGCTGCGCGATCCGCATATGGTCTGCTTCACCGCCTGGAAGGGCAATGTCGGACATCTCTAAATCCTTGGAGATAAATCCCAACAACTTCCATGCCTATTGGTTGCGGGCGCGCTTGCGTCCAGGCGCAAGCGCTGGCGACGGCGTCAAACCCCGACTCCGAGAGCTTTTCGTGAAAAATAGTAGACCGCTGCCGTGGTGGCTGGAGTTCGGGGAAGTCCGCCCGTCGGGCCGTTTGGCTGACCTTTTCGGCGATGCTCGCCGGCTCAATCATTCATCGCGCTTGCGGCGACATCCGAATGCGCCGACCTCGGTTCAACTGCCCATCCGCCGCCGATCCGAAGTGTTTGGGCGGGACTGCTGGTGGTGGCGGCTCAGCCGATCATCGGCGGAGGGCCGGTATGGTTCTTCCTCGTCTGGATCCCGCTGTGTTCGTACTTGGCGAAGCTGGTTGCGAGCCGGCATCGTCCGCGGCTGATCAGGGAGGCCGAAGCGGAGGCGGCGCGACGCTGGGATCAGACCACTTCCGCAGTCGAGTCGTTTTCAAAGCGAACAACGGGGTGATCGAATCGTTCTTAAAGTCAAAACCGAGTCATTTTCAAAATGCGAGGTCCTGGATTATCAACGGGATAGCCGAGTCGTTTTCAAAGTGGCCCCACAAGTCCGCGGCGGCGCCCATGCTGGTGCTGATGCTGGGGATGGTGCTGGTGCTGGTGGAGGGGATGATGATGCCGGTGATGATGCCGCTCACGATGATCGTCGGCATGCCGATGAGCAGCAGCATCATGCGGATCACCATCATGGTGCCGCCGATGATCGGCGCCGGATATGCCGGCCCTCAGTCTTTCGATCCTGACTGTTAGGCGCGGGCCGCGGTGTCTCTCTTAGCGAAAAGCGGCTCCGCGCTGTCTACCACTTCTTTCGGAAGCATCTTCAGCTGCTCTGCGTCGAATGGTAGGTGAGTGAGATAGTTCGCGACCAGAGCCCCGACGGCTTCCGCCTGTGCTGCATCTCGTTGTCGCTTGAGCGGCTCCCTGTCCGCACGCCGGGACAACCAAAGCTTATGGGCGGCCCAAACCCGCGGGTCTGGAGCGACGATGCGCACCGGTTCGCCCTTCTCGTCGATCGCGGTTGCCTCGAAAGCCGGCGAATTCTGCAGCCAATCGAGTCCTTCGATTTGAACGGCAGTCAGGTCTTCGGGGTCCGAGCCGATTTTATCCGGGGCCTTCTTCCAAGGAGGGCTCTGCATAGGTTTGATCAGATCGACGAGATAGCCGTCCCGGTTTACGGCGCGGAACGTCTGCTTGGCGCGCTCGAAGCTGGTGTCGACACGTTGGAGTATCTTCAGCAACGAAGACTCGGAAACGTCGTCGTCCGCCACAAACGTAAGGCCGCCGCGCGCGTCGAACAGAAGATCGATGTCTTCCGTCGTGGCCAAGCCAGGATCGATTCTGACGCCGGAGGAGGCCTCATAAGCGTAGATGGCGTTTGTTCCGAGAATCCGAATGCCGGAACCTAACATTCCGAAGCCATCGAGAGCGCGCATGATGCGGGCACCGATCAGAGGGACGCGACCCAAGCCGAGTGCGCGATTGACCGCGGCTTGACGGTCCATCGTGTCGCGCAAGTTCCTCAGTCGGTTTTCCGCCGCTGCTCGCTTAGCCTCGAAGTCGACCTTCATCTTTTCGGTTTCGGCCGAGCGCGTGCCGAGCGAGCTTTGCTTTCGGAGGCCCGCTTTATCGTAGTAGCTCCGGACGAGGTATTCGTGGCCTTTGGACTCAATCCAGGTCAGGGAACCGCGATGAGCATCGTACGCCTCCTTGGCATCCCGCAAGGCCTGAAAGCGCTGCTGGCTATTGACCACCTCGCGGCGCTGATCATTGTTAAGCTCTTGAAAATCCATGGTTTCAACACTTCGATTAGTATGACGTCCCTCACTGTTGAAACCGTATTTATCATTAAAAATCAACGGTTTCAACAGTTCCATCGCAGATGTAGCCAAACTGTTGAAACCGGGACTTTTGTCTCCATCCGGCTGCCGTCCATCCGCCTTGCTACCCGCCCCATCGAACCACCGGTCCAGCGCCTGTCTATCGGTTTCATTTTCCGCGTACGCAACATCGCGATCCAATTGAGAGATGAGATCTGCCAACTGTCGATCGTCCAACGAAGGCACCAGGTCGACTTGCTTCGTTTTCAATCACCCGCAGGCGGACGCCTTCTTCGTAGTGCTTGAAAGCTTCTCTCAGATGCTTCGGCAGCCATCGTTCGTAGTTGGCAAGATCGACCCGGAGAGCACCGTCGTACCGGCTCCGGGCAAAACGGCTACGGAAGAGTTCCTGATACTCCTCGGCCCGATTAGCTCGCGCTCTGGCCACATGCGCTTGCTTGGAGATGGCGCCGCTTCCGGACGAGCTGCGGGACAGCATGCCGGCGCTCGCTGCCGGTCCCGCTCCCGCATGCGAAAGCCACCAAGTTCACGCGGCGTTCTCTGCAAAGCCGCCTTCGATATAGGCTGCCGGTCCTACCTGCATGCGGCGCAAGACCTGGTGGTAAGTGGAGGAGCTTGCCTCGTAGACGGTCTCTACGACCGACGCGGGTGCAGCCCGGGGCAATGTCGCAAACGTCTCGTTGAGGACGCGCCCATCCATTTGGCTAGGGGCGGCAATTCCCAGGAGATGCAGGATGGTCGGCGCGATGTCGCAGATTCCCGATGGAACTTCTGAAAGGCTGCCCGAGCGGAAGGCAGGTCCGGCGAGAATGCCGACCGCCGCCAACTCTTTAGGATGCAAGCCGCCATGTACTCCCAGTCCGATCGGCGCGTCGTTGCTCCAGGTTCGGCCGATGAGGCCGAATGGATCGAATTCACTATCGGCGCGATAGGAGAACAGGATGTCGCTGGAACGGGCATGATCTGCCATCACAAGCTGTCGCGCAAAACTGCCCGGCGCGATGCCGTCGACGTCATTTCGTCCAGCGGTGAAGATCGGTCCGCACCACGGCGCCTTGGTCATTGCTGCGACGGCCCGCCGGATCTTCAGCTCCGAGGGGTCTGCCAGATAAATGGCTCCGACCTGGCCGGGAACGATTATCGCATCTACGTCTTGTCCGGGCGCCGAGCCGCAGCGGAATCCGGCATCTCTGAGCACTTGGTGAACGTCAGCCTGCGCATGGACGCTCACGTGTCCATGATCTGAAACGGCAATGATGTGGACGTCCTGCCGCCGGCCTTCAGCCTCCCACCAGTCCAGAACGCGACCGAATTGCTGATCGGCCCAGGCGAGCGCTTCCAAGGTCCGTACCCCTGCCGTGCCGCAGTAATGAGACGAGCTGTCCGGTTCGCCAAAGGAGAGAATGGTGACGTCCGGCCGAAGCTGTGGCCAGACGATGTCGAGCAAAGCGGCCGTCAGATAGCTCTGCGCTGCGAGGTCGGGCGTTCCTGCTGGCGGGGGCGCCGGGGGCGGACCGATTCGAGCATTCAGCGCCTCGAGAAGAGATCGGGAAGTCGCGAGCCGCGCGAAGTGCCCCGAGATTGTGGGATGACCGAGCGTGCGCGCCTTGTGGTTGAACAAGCGGGTCGTCCCGGCAGAATTCGACGCGAGCACCGCGAGCGTCTTGCCGTGGGCGGCAAGAACCTCGCCGAGCGATGGCACGCCCATGAGACGCCCGCCGCTCAACGTATCCAGGGTTTCGACCAGTTGGTCATCCGCCGTGTCGACGTAGCGGGACGGCACCACTGCACGGTCGAGGTATTGGTTCCCAACCATGCCATGGCGCCCGGGTGATGCGCCGGTAACAAGGCTAGGCATCGCTGCCCGCGTTTCGCTCGGATAGACCGTGGCATTCCGGCCGAGGGTCACGCCCTGGCGCTGCAGCCTGTGAAGATGAGGAGTCGCTGTAGCATTTATAAGATCGGGACGGAGCCCATCGAAACTGACAAGGATGACGCGGCGGGTAGCAGGGGAAGTTACAGAGGCCTTCACGATAATGTCTTGTCCATGCGGTCGCGCAGCCAGTCCCCCACCAGCGAGATGGACAGTGTGGTGAGCGAGATGATCAGCGAAGAGGGGACGAGTATCCAGGGCGCGCGGGTCAGATAGTCACGACCATAGCCGACCATATTGCCGAGGGAGGTGAGCGGGGGCTGCACGCCCAGACCAAGGAAGCTCAGACCACTCTCGAGCAGAATAATATCCGGAAAGGCAAGAGTCATGGTGACGATCAAGGTTGAGGCGATGTTCGGTAGGATGTGGCGCAGGTAAAGGCGGCAAGGTCCTGCGCCCAGCTGGCGTACGGCGACCACATAGCCTTGCGTGTTCGCGCTCATCGCGAGCGCGCGCGTGACGCGCGCGTAGCGCTCCCAGCCATGAAGGCCAAGGAGGGCCACGAAGAGCAGCAGAGAGTTACCCACGAATGCAAGTACCGCGAGCGCTAGAACGAGAAACGGCATGCTGGCCTGGAAATCGACACATGCGAGGATGACCTGTTCGACCCAGCCGCGGAAATGGGCGGCGAGAAAGCCGAGCGTGGTACCCAGGCATGCGCCTATCAACGTGGCTCCAAAAGCAATGAAAAGGCTCATCCGGATCGATATCAGTAAGCGAGCCAGCAGGTCCCTGCCAAGCTCGTCGGTGCCGAACAGATGCAATACGTGCCCGCCGAAGCCAATAGGCGCGGCGAGACGATGCCGAAGATCAAGTGCGGCATAATCATAGGGAGCGAGACGATCGGCCAGGATCGCGATGACGAGCATGAGCGCGAGCCAAGCGATGGCGCCTTGCACAGCAACGTTGCGCCACCGAAGTACTCTCTTCTTCTTAGCGTCAGCAAACGACATCTGTCCGGCAGACATTTCCGCCATCTACGCTCCTCCAGCAGAGCGCGTATCGCGCAGACGCGGATCGAACATACCGTAAAGGAGATCGACTGCGAGGTTCGTTGCGATCATGGCGGCTGCCACCAGCAGCAAGATGCATTGGACCACAGCCAGATCGCGACTTACGACGGAGACGACGAGCAGACTGCCGATTCCCGGCCAGGAAAAGACGCTTTCGACGAGCACCGTCCCCGCGATTAAGTTGCCTACCATCAAACCCACGATGGTCAACACTGGTATGGCGGCATTGGGCAGGGCATGGCCCGTCACGACTCTGCGCCACGGTACTCCCTTGGCACTCGCCGTGCGGATATAGGGTTGCCCGAGCACCTCGAGCATGGCGCTGCGGGTGAAACGAGCCAGAACGGCCGCGCCACCAAGGCCAAGCGTGACCACCGGCAGGACCATATGGCGCACGCTGCCCGCACCACCTGAAGGAAACCAGGGAAGCTCGACCGCAAAGGCGAGCACGAGTACAAGCCCGAGCACGAATGAAGGCACGGTGAAGCCCGCTACCGTCACCATCATCACCAGACGGTCGGTGAAACTGTCGCGCTTGAGGGCTGCATAGATGCCGGCCGGAATGCCTAGGAGAAGATTGAGGGCGAGTGCCGGAGCAGTGAGCATCAGCGTGACCGGGATGCGTTCGGCAACAACCGTGGCGGCAGTACGCCCGTCCCGCATGGATTGGCCGAGATCTCCGTGGACGACCGCAAGAAGATATTTTACGTATTGGACCCAGAGTGGTGCATCGAGCCCCCAAGCCTTGCGAAACGCCTCGACCGCGTCGGCCGACGTTTCAGGCGACAGCATCGCGCGAGCGGGATCGCCAGAGGCTCGCAGAACCACGAAGGCGAATGTGACTACCATCGCTATGGTGAGCACGGCGCGAGCCACCCGAGTCATGATGAAGCGGGTCATCAGGCGACGCTCCCAACTTGGAGACCATCCCTGTTGATCAAATGGCAAGCGACCCTGCGTCCTGCGCCTACGGATGTGAGCTCGGGCACAATCCGTGCGCAGGCCGGAAGAGCCGCCGGACAACGTGGATGGAAGGCGCAGCCGGCGGGCCGCGCCGATGGATTGGGCGGATCACCTTGCAGGATCGTCCGCTCGCTACGCCGTCCAGGCCTGGGTACGGCAGAAACCAGCGCTTTTGAATACGGATGCAAGGGGGCGCGCAGAACTGCATCGGGCGAGCCTTCTTCGACGATCGAGCCGAGATACATCACAGCGATGCGATCACTGATCTGCCGAACGACGCGCAGGTCATGGCTGATGAAGATCATCGCCATGTGCCGCCGCTCCTGCAGGTCACGCAGAAGATTGACGACTTGAGCCTGGATCGAGACGTCGAGCGCGGACACCGGCTCGTCGCACACGATGAGGTCCGGATCGGTCGCGAGTGCTCGTGCCAACACCGCACGCTGGCGTTGGCCACCTGAGAGTTCATGAGGATAGCGCGCCCCGTGATCGGTTCTGAGGCCAACGTCAGCGAGGAGCCTATTGATCAGGTCCGCTCTTTCGGACTTGCGGCCGATCCGATGAATTTCGAGCGGTTCTGCGATTTGCGCCCCGATCGTCAACCGGCGGTCGAGCGCCCCCAGCGGGTCCTGAAATACCATTTGGATTCGCATCCTGAGATGCCGCCAACGGATATCGCTCATCGGCGGCAACTCTTCTCCGCCGAAGCTGACGGTGCCCGCATCCGGTCGTTCCAGGCCAATGAGAAGCCGGCCCGCGGTGGATTTTCCGCAGCCCGATTCGCCAACAAGTCCGAGCGTCTCGCCGCTGGCCAGAGACAGCGACAGTCCATTGACGGCGTGGACCGTCGAGTGACCCCGAAACAGGCCCTGGCGCAAGGAATATCGCCGGACAAGCCCATCGGCTTGGAGAAGCGGTGCGACCGTCATCGTCATGCGGCGACGGTCTCGTCCTGGCACCGCTGGCCGGTGACATGCAGGCAGGCAATTCTGTGGTCGACATTATCGTCCACAGAAGTCAATTCGACAGTGCATTCGCCACAGCGGTCCGTGCGCAGGTCGCAGCGTGGCGCGAAGGGACATCCTGGCGGAAGGTCCGCCGGGCTCGGAACGACACCGGGAATGGCGGCGAGGCGCTGCCGAGGCCCGTCTACATTCGGGAGGGCCCCAACAAGCCCGCGTGTATATGGATGAGTGGGATGGTCGAACAGACGCACGGCGGGTGCTTCTTCAATGATGTGCCCGGCGTAAAGCACCAGCACGCGCTCGCAGATCTCGGCGACAACGCCCAGATCATGTGAGATCAGGACCAGCGCCATGCCTCTTTCGCGTTGAATCTCTTGCAGAAGCTCAAGGATCTGCGCCTGAATAGTGACGTCCAAAGCGGTGGTGGGTTCATCGGCGATGAGGACGTCCGGCTGTCCCGCAAGCGCCATGGCAATCATGACCCGCTGATTCTGCCCACCGGAAAACTCGTGCGGATAGGCGCCAAGCCGCCGCGTCGCATCGGGAATGCCGACCTGATCCAGCAGGCGACGCGCTTCGTTCAGCGCGCTGCGCCTGTCCATTCCACGATGGAGCTGCAGAGCTTCGCCAATCTGATCGCCCACTGTACGCACGGGATTGAGCGCGCTGGTCGGATCCTGAAAGATCATTGCAATTCGGCCACCACGCACCTGTTCCAGATGACGGGCGGGAGCATGGAGAAGCTCTTGGCCAGCAAAGCGTACGCTGCCTGCCGTCCGGGCGCGCGACCCCAAGAGGCCAAGCGCCGCAAGCCAAGTCACCGACTTTCCGCAACCACTTTCGCCGACCATGCCCAGCGCTTCGCCACGGCGGAGGCTAAGATTTATTCCACGCAGCACCGGCACCTGGTCGAAAGCGACCTGCAGCCCAGTAATCTCAAGAACTCGTGTCATCTGATCTCCCTGTCCTGCCAGCGTCGTCGCGGCTGCTCCTGGCGGGGCGGCGTCGTAGGGATTGCGGGAGCCGGGCAGCCCGCGTGGTGGTGCTGCGCGCAAGTGGAGGAACGCGTCATTCATCCTGAATCAGGTCCGGATCAAGGCGCTGTTGAATGGGCCGAAATTGAGATCGAGCGTCAGCCCCGGCAACCAGGGTACGTCGCGCCGCTTGCCATAGAACTGGCCGGACACATGCAAAATCACACAGGGCGGATCGACCTCATTGATGATCTCGAGCATGCGGCGGACGATTGGACGGCGCTGCTCGGGCTCAGCGGTCTCCAGGAGCTGCGCGCCCAAGGCGAAATACTCCTCGTTCTTCCAGACCCCAACCGACTTCGGCAGGGCGCCGCTCGGGCCGTATTCACGCCAGGGATGGCCGAGATGATCCAGAAACAACGCCGTGTTGGAGGTGTCGAAGATCGCCCGCACCGGCTGGCGCTGAACTTGGGCAAAGTTTTCCATCATCTCGATTTTGACGTTCAGGCCGACTGCACGCCACATCTCGATCATGGTTTGCGCGCCAGAGATCTGATTGGGGTAGTAGTTGTTGAGGAGCCGATAAATGATCGGCTCTCCTTTGTAGCCCGCCGCAGCGACCAGCTCCTTGGCCTTATCAGGATCATAAAGCAGCGCGGGGAAATCCTCGATGTAGCCCTGGCCATAACTCGCGAGTTGATAGCCATTCGGAATCGGCAGACGGTTCGCCCACAGGCTCTCGATCAAGAGCTTGCGATCGAGCGCAAGGCTCATCGCACGGCGGATCCGCACATCTTTCAGCACTGGATCGTTCTGGTCGAGCACGAGCGAGCGGATATTCTGTACTGGCCCGCCCGAGATCTGGAGATCGGCGCGCTTCTCGATACGCTCGAATTGATCCGGTGGGATGTCAGTGATGAGGTCGAGCTCGTTGGCAAGAAGGCCGTTCACGCGCGCGGAAAGCTCGGGGACAATGCGATATTCGACGCCCTCAAATGGTGGCCGTCCGCCCCAATATGCATCGTGCGCAGTCAACGTGACATGGATGTCGAGCTTGTGATTGACGAGCTTGTACGGGCCGCTCCCTACAGGAGCTGCCGTCCAGCGCTCCCACGAGCCCGCGGCGGTGAACGCGCGCTTACAGACGATCTCCGCTCCCCAGGAGGCCAGACGCTGCTCAAGCAGTGCGTCGTTCCCTTTGGCGTGGACAATGACCGTATAGGGATCGACGACATCCACTTTGTCGATCCGGTCCAGCGACTGCAGCGCATCGGACATTCCGCTGCGGCCCGGTCCTAAGAGGTGGTCGGGCCCGAGGCTAAAGGCGACATCTTCGGCAGTCAGCGGGCTTCCGTCGTGGAACGCCACGCCTTTGCGCAGGAACAGCCGCAGCGACTGCGCATCAACTCGCTCCCAACGTTCGGCCAATGCCGGCCGCAGCGCCATCCCATTGGCGTGGTCAAAGCCAATGAGGCTCTCAAACAGCTGTGGCATGATCCGCCGAATGGCGGTGTCGGTTGCGATGACTGGGTCAAACGTGCGGGGAAAGCCCGACATGCCAACTCTTAATCGCCGCCGGGCTGGTTTCTTGCCGTCGCTCTCAGCCCAGACGGCGCTCGCGGTCGGCAACAAACCTGCTGCGACCGCACCAGTCAAAGCCTCTCGCCGTGTCAGATGGCTGCGGGTCATCACCGTCTCCCGGAATTCGCTTCAATCAGTACGGAACGCATAGCCTTGACCTTGCGGCGTTCAGCAGATCCTCGCAGAGGCCGAAAACTAAGATCGCTGATCTCGTGCTTGCCAAACGTGTCCGACGTTAGAGCCGCGAAATACTACGCTGCGATGACATTCATCGACTAAGTCGATGTTCACGTGCGCAGATGAGATGACATGAGGCTTCCGGGCAGAGAACGGTGCCTCCTCGGAACTGGGTCGCTACCGGTTGAGCTGAGGACGCTGCCCAACTAAAACGTCATCAGCGCTCTCACTGTTAGCGCAACCAACATGGTCTCGAGTGATCAAGTGTCGCGCGGAAACGATGTCCCCCCTAGCTTCTTGACCAGCTCTGAGGTGCAACGAGACACGACGCCATCATCGAGATGGTTGATCATTAGATCGCAAGAATGCGATCACACCATTGGTCGGCCCGCTTAAGAGCAATTAGAAACCGGCAAGATTTCCGCTTTTCACTCAGGTGCTGACTCTTGTCTCTCGTTTTAGACCGGCTCAGATGTCGTCCGTCCCTCAAAAGCCAAGGTCACGACCGCTTGCGCGGCCCAATTGCGCGATCAGGGCGCCGACGTGACCCCGCTCAGTGAAGGCCAGCCGAATCCGCGAAAGAAGGATTTTTCCGATGTCCTCTGTCAAACGCCTTCGTACTCGCCTGGACGAGACCAGTCTCATCCATGTCATGGCCGCCCATAGCCCTCTTTCGGCTCTGCTGGCCGAAGAGGCCGGGTTCGATGCTTTGTGGGCATCGGGCTTCGAACTCTCCGCGCTTTACGGTCTGCCCGATATGAGCCTGATCTCGATGACCCAGCATCTCGACATGCTCCGCTCGATCGCTGGACGCACGACGCTGCCGATCATCGCTGACATTGACACCGGTTATGGCAATGCAATCAATGTGATCCACGCCGTTCAGGAATACGAGCGAGCTGGCGCCAGCGCTGTGGTGATCGAAGACAAAACATTTCCGAAAGTGACGAGCCTTATGGCTGGCGGACGCCAGGAACTGCTTCGCGTGGAGGAGTTCCAAGGCAAGATCGAGGCCGCTGTTGCGACAAGACGAGACCCAAATTTTCTCGTTATCGCCCGCACCGAAGCCCTGATTGCGGGTCTCGGCGAAACGGAAGCTCTGCACCGAGCAAAAGCTTACGTAGAGGCCGGCGCCGAAATGGTGCTGATCCATTCGAAAAAGAAGGATGCATCAGAGATCGAAAGCTTTTCGCGCGCCTGGGGCGGATCGGTGCCGCTAGCGATCGTGCCGAACGCGTACCCGGATCTCGACGCCGAGCGGGTCAAAGCACTCGGGAATATCCGCGTAATGATCTACGGCAATTACGGTATCCGCGCTGCTGCAACTACGATGAGAGAGACCTTCCGCCGAATCATTGCCGATGGCGGCGTCCAGAACGTCCACAAGGATATTCTGCCGGTCGAAGAGATTTTCGACCTCCAGAACGTGGATAGCGTCAAGGCGGCCGAAGCTCGCTTCCTTCGCTAGATCTCTTGTCCAAGACGGCGTCATTGCGTCTGAGCTCTGCTCGGGCGCAGTTTTTGCTGTTCGACAATTGCTGTAAACGCCCCTCTCCTACCGCGCAAAGAGCGATCACGCCAGCCGATCTAGCGGCACGATTTCGTCGCGCCTTTGGAAACCAATGTGCGCACCTAGAAGTGAGCTCGTTCGCACGGATTGCACCGCGTCTGAGCGAAATCGCTTTCGCGCGCGACCTGCAGTTGGTATCTAGTAACCCGGCTGCGATCATCGAATAATGTGATGGACTATTGGTTTCTGGCAATGCCCTCCTGCGAGAACTGACGGGCATGCCCGAAATTCCGGAGCACAAAATGGCTACCGAAACGGATGAAGTGCCACTCAATGCGATCCGGGTATTCGTCACAATTGCGCGCGAGGGAAGCGTAACCCGCGCGGCTAGCGCCTTGAGAATGACCCAGAGTTCCGTCAGCCGCTACCTCGCCGTGCTGCAGGAGTATCTGGGCAGTGACCTCATGCAGCGTCGCGGCCGGCGTAGCGAATTGACGGAATTCGGACGGCTTTTTGCGAACACGGTTGCAGAACCGCTGGATACCGTTTGCTTCACCGCTAAGAGAATGCGCCGACGGAATCGTCGAGACACCAATCGGATTGTAGTCCGCACGTCACTCTCGACTTTCGCTTACGCCTTTCTGATTCCAAATCTTCAAGCTTTTTCTAATGAAATGGGCGGCGTAGTTGTGGATGTGATTAGCTCACTTTCGCAACCGACGTCGTCCGACGATTACGACATTTTGATCACACGGGATCTTTCCGTCATCGAGCCGGCAGATGATTGGGAAATCTACAACGAGCAACTCGTATGTGTGGGCTCACCAAATCA
Source organism: Bradyrhizobium sp. LB14.3 (assembly GCF_040547985.1). Taxonomy (NCBI): domain Bacteria; kingdom Pseudomonadati; phylum Pseudomonadota; class Alphaproteobacteria; order Hyphomicrobiales; family Nitrobacteraceae; genus Bradyrhizobium; species Bradyrhizobium sp. LB14.3. Next base: position 98,330 of record NZ_JBEPQT010000010.1, on the reverse strand, counting down.
CGTCGATGGCAAGAGCCTCCCGGTTGTTCGCACAGTACCCATCCTGAACATCACATCCCGGCCCGACATAATGCCGACATGGCTGCGGGCCATGAACCTGACCCCAAAGGATATAAAATCGGGAGCGCGATATGATCACAATTACCTGGCCCTGCCGGCGGTGATGACGGGCAAATGTCTTCTCGTCGCGCCCGAAATCATTGTAAGTGACCTGGTACGTGGTGGAGCTCTCAATGTGATTCCACGATCGCGCACTCCCAGCGGCATGCAGTATCGCGCCTATGCTGTCGACCGAGGCGATAATCCCGAAATGTCTCGCGCTTTTTGCCGGTGGCTCGTTCGTCTTTGTAAGAAGACCGCCCTTGCGGAGACGGCATAAGATTGTCGTAGCAGCATTCCAACTTGCTTGAAGATCTCAACCTAGCACCCGTTTTTTGAACGTGAGAGCAAAGCCTGCAACGACGAAGCTCGGCCCAAAACGGTCCTTCAACGCCGTTTGAAAACCGCCGTATGCTCAGCTCTGATTTAGATACTAATTGCAGAAGGCCCCCGGCGGGCATGCCGGAGGCCTCCTTGGAGGTTAACTTCGTTCTTTGAGCCCTCTTTTCTCCTTCCGCTGGTTTAGACAGAGCCTCACCAGTTCCGCTGAGCCCGCAAGAGCAGGGTCAGCGTGCTCTGATCTTTCAATTCGTAAAGAGCCGCCGGCTTGGCGACCGCAGACTGCACAGGCAGTGTCACTGTACTTCCGCTCGCGTACTTTTGGTCGAGCATGGTGTAGGCGAGATCTGCCGTGAAGGTCAGGTTCTTGACCGGTGTCCACCGCGTGACGACGCCGACAACCCCATAGTTGAAATCAGGATTACAGCCAGCATTGCCGCTCGACAGCGCAAGGTTGGCTACGAATGCACCGCAGATGTAGCCCTTCGCTGCGCTGTTATACCGAACGGCGCCCCAGCCGCCGTAGATGGCACTATTCCAATGAGGATCCCAGTTGTGTGTGTAACCAGCATGGAAGCCGTACGTCGTGGTTAGCTCCTGGCCCGCACCGGCAACGAACACGGAGTCAGACAAGCCCGCCAGGCCGACGCTTTGATAAGCACCTGCCAGCCCCGTGCCGCCGTACATCGCGTAGGTGGTTGGCATCAAGTCGTTGAAGTTGTAGCGGGTCGCGCCGTTGGTATAAGCGCCTGACACGTTGATCGTGTCACCGGGTCCAGTCGGGATGTTCTTGATTGACAAGGCCAAAGCAGCAGCCCAGCCCCACTTGTCGTCCGGATGCCCGGTCGCCTCGTCGCCACCGTAGTACCCAGCATGGTTGTCATGCGCCGCGAACGACGCCTGGAAGAGACCCCACGCCTGGTCAATACGAACCATCGCGACGAGATCTGGAGACGATGAACCGCCGATGTTGTTGGTACCATATGCACCGGTCGCGAGGACGGCCGCCGTTGCTCCACTTACATTCCAGATATTGGTCGTGCCGTAGGCGACCTGATCCTGAGCTGAGAAAGCAGCCGTGATGCCTTGTCCGAAGTCGGCGGTATAGGTGAACTGGTTCACGCCCGTGACCCATCCGCCGCCGCCCGGAAGATCATCGAACTCGTTGCCTGGATAGTTGGTCCAGGGCGCCGAGAACTGTGAGACGGCCTTACCCATCGTAAAGCCTGCGAACTGGATAAAGGCGGAGTAGACGCCGAGCGAACCACCAGCGACCTGTGAAGCGGTCGACGTTGTGTAAGCGGTCGCCCCATTGACGGCGCTCGTGCCGGCGCCAGTATAGCCGCCCGACGTCCAGGTGAACACGCCCGAGAAATAGGTGCGAACGAGGCCGTACTCAGTCGCGGTGCGCGTGTCGATGCTCAGTCCTTCACGAGCGCGCCAAGTGTAGCTGTGGCTTAAACGGTTGCGTGCTCCCGCTACGCCATTGGCGGCCGGGTCAAAATCGCTGTTGCTATTCGCGACAAAGTCAGTGCGCAGATATCCGCCAAGCTTGATGCAAGTGTCCGAGCCAGGGATGTAGTAGAAGCCGGCGCTGTACAGTGAGCAAACCTTCACGTACTCCACTGCTCTGGCTTTGACTGGCAGGTCAGCAGCGTGTGCCCCACTCGACGCGAGAGACGCCGACGCAAGAGTCAAAACAACATTCTTGATTGTTCGAAGTAAGCGAAAGTTCGTTTCTGAGAGTGTCATTGTCCCTATCCACTGGAGGTCAGCATTTGTGCGGCCGACGCAGTATCGTTGGGACGCAATCGTTTGGTGACGGAGATCAAGTAATCCGATGGCAGGTTCGGATTTGACGATGGATCACATGAGAACTGGAGATCGTCCAGTCGACCTCTCGACCGCAATGCGTAGGGCAAGCCGTGTCGCTGCGCACCCCACGCGAGCAGAGGATGACATCCTAGCGACAACCGTTTTGCGTCGCCGCCGCGCACATCGTGGCGCAGAGATAGAGAGAGGCGGTCTTAGAGCGAGAGACCGCACTTGCACCCAACACTCTACTCGGGGCTGCCGGGGCTCGCGAAGTCGATAACGTGTTTCCCCTGGTTCGGGCTCAAGCGAGGGTGCCAAGGGCACGAGCTGAAAACCAACACAGTTTTTCGATCATGGCGAAGCGGCGTAAGGCGGACGACAGCGGTAGCCTAAGTAATTTGGCGAGGTCGTTACCAGCCGAGTGGGCCAACCGTTCTCGGGTGGCTGGAACGGCCGAATTCAACGACTGCAACAAAGACGTTAGGGCAGCCCGCATCGAGCCACTCGTTCAATGGTGCTGCAAAAACTGTCCAGGCCCGAGCATGCGTCAGGCAGTCCTTCGGGCAGGCCTTCCGCCGTTGATGCCCGAATTTCTGCTGCGGGTTATGTGGGGCCGAGATCCGCCCGTGCCGAGCCGGAGGACGAGGATGATGATGGGGTTAAGCCGTTGCCGGACCGTCTGCTGACCGAGCTCACGGCAGAACGGACGCTGGCGCTGCCGACAAGCTGGCGACCACGCCGTCGGTCGCCTTCAGGCGCGCTATTACGAGGACAAGCGTTTCCAGGAGCGCATCCTGACACCTCCGCCGCTGACCAAGCCCAGTGACCTCCGGCCGGACGACTGGAGTTCACGGCCACTGCCGCCACGCCCGACAAGCGTGCCGGCTTCGGCCGACAACGAGAGCGACGTAGAGGATTCGAAGACGGCCGATCGCCGGCAGCAGCCGGAACTGGATCGCGAACCCGCGGAGAAGAAAGAATCCCCGGACAACGAGTTCGCTTCGGAATTTGCAGACGACCTCGATGAGGATGCCCCGCGGCTCAGGCGCATGACCGACATGATGCAGGGCGTTGCGCGCCAGGCATCGCTCGATCCCGGCGACGATCTCGGCTTGTGAGGCAAGGCATCGCGCCGAAGAAGAAGGTCCAGATGTCGGTGTATCTCGATCCGGACGTCATGAAGACGCTGTCCGCCTATGCCGTCCGGCGCGAGCAGTCGATGTCGCTTATCGCCGAAGCCGCCATTGCGTCCTTCCTGTCACCGGACGTGGACGAGCGTCGGGAAGCAGCGATTGCCAAGCGCCTCGATCAAGTCGATCGCCGCATCGCACGGCTTGAGCGCGACACGGGGATCTCGGTCGAGACGCTGGCATTGTTCGTTCGATTCAGGCTCACCACGACGCCGCCGCTCCCAGAACCGGCTGCGAAGGCGGCGCGGGCGCAGGGGAGCGCGCGGTGGGACAGTTTCGTCACGGCACTCGGACGACGGCTCAGTCAAGGACCGAATCTGCGACAATCCCGGAGGATACCCAGGAGAGCGAGTCGACGTGAAGGGGCGTCGACTAGTCAGATGATCGCTTGCCGCGTGGACGAAAATCCAGCCGCAGTGGCGATCCAAGACCGTGCACGGCCCATGCGCAACGATTGATGCGCCTTGAACTCAGATCTTGATCAAATCGAAAAGGTCCTTAGCTGAATAAAGCAAGCGCGGAACGATTTCCTATGTGCTGCCTCGCTTTCGGAGATTCAATGGATGGGACGATTAGACGGTAAAGGCGTTCTGGTGACGGGCGGCTCTCGTGGCATCGGCGCGGCAATTGCCCGCCGACTGGCGCACGAAGGCGCATACGTGATCATCAATTTTCGTGAATCAAAGGCGAAAGCCGAGCAAGTGGTCTCCGACATTGCTGCAACTGGAGGATGGGCGGAAACCTTTCAAGCGGATATTGCAGATATTCGTCAGCTCCAATCCCTTATAGGGCATGCGGCGGCGCGTCTCAATGCAGCCGGCCGACGGCTGGACGTCCTTGTGAACAACGCGGGTGTCGCGGAATCGGGATTCGTTGAACGAATCGAAGAGGCTGACATCGACCAACAGTTCGCAACTAACGTAAAGTCCGTTCTTTTGGGGGCTCAGGCCGTTGCGCGCGTCTTTGACGAGCAAGGAGGCGCTATCATCAATATCAGCTCGATAAGTGCTCGTCTCCCAGGCCCGGGCTACGCCGTCTACGCGGGAACCAAGGCTGCGATGGAGGCCATCACCGTTGCGCTAGCGCGCGAACTCGGTCCCCGCGGAGTGCGCGTAAATGCGGTTGCCCCCGGCACCACTGATACGGACATGACGCGCCGCGTCCTTACGGCGGAACTGGAAGAAATGACAGTAAATCGAACCGCACTCCGGCGCCTCGGACGCCCCGATGATATTGCGAAGGTAGTTGCTTTTCTCGCCTCGGATGATGCGTCATGGGTGACGGGTGAGATCATTACGGCGAGCGGAGGATTGCGTTGACGGATGACTCCCGCAACGCAGTCATAATCGCCTTGTGCAATAGCCGAGGGGCCATGCTCCCGCCGTGTATTCCGACACGGAACGTCCCCACCAGGCGAGATCTGCTTACGAGAGCAGAACTGACTTGCTCATTTTCGGCAGCAAACCAAATCTGAAGGGACTAAGATTAAAGGGCTCGCTGAACAAGCGAACAAGCTATCTCCTTAGTGCCGAGGCTGCCGATGTGGTTCCGACGCGGCCCCCCGCGACGAGCACACTGTGACATACGAGAGACTGCGCGACATCCGACGCGGCGGAGCAGACCGCCCCAGGTAGTCCATAGGTACGCACATCGAGTTCAAGCGTGAGCCTGCTCGCTTTAGACTTGCATTCGATACCTCCGCCCCACGGTATAGATATTTGTTTCTGTTGCGAGCAGGCATTCCAAATCCGAACCTCTAGTGTCGCGTAATAGAAGAAAAAACTCATCCCTTGCTTTGTCGATCGGCTGCATCACGCGATGACCGGGTAATTACCGACGATTTGACGCGTCCGGCAGCTGACGAACCCTCAAAAAAGAAGCGCAATCGTGCCAAAAGGCACGGGAGCAAAATGCCAAGGATCAATTGGAAGCCGTGAGCGGAGTTGCGGCCCCGTTGGGGCCGGTTGGTCGCCACCACGCTGACTGATCCTTCATTGAACAGACTATCTTCTGGGCGCCCGAGGTCCCGCCGACGGTTTTTTCCGGTACGGTCCGCGCCGCTCATAAGCTCGCAGTCAGATCATTCGCTTCGTCCAGGACGTCTAACCGGTATGAGGTCCCACGTTTGCGGTGATCAGCGGGCGCGCGCGTAGCGGATCGGCATCCAGTACTGGCGGATGGCCACTGTCGCGACGATCAGGAGCAGCCGTTGCTCGGACCACCACAAAGCAGCCGCGAGACCTGGCGCGCTTACGCCGATATTCCGCCGGACGTCGAGGGCAGCAGAATGGGCAGAAGCAGGCCGTGATTGACATTGCTGGTGTCCAGCAACGGCGCCCACGCCGACAGCCTGAGCCGCATCGCGCCATAAAAACCTTGGCACCTCGACGTCGCCGTTGATTTTGCGCCGGTGCATCGGGGCGAACTGGCCAGGCGTGGTCGAAAGGATCTGACCGATCTCGTTATGGCGCAGCGCCACGGCGGAGATCGCGGCGAACTCCGGGGTGCCGCCGTGGTTGAAAGCATCGGCATCGATGGCGAGCAGTGGGCAGATCCAGTCGAGCGGGCTCATCGACACTGGTCCGGCCACGATCGCGGCGACGTAACCGTCGAGCATGGGGAGATTGGTGGCGGCAGGATGCTGATCGACGCGAGCCTGGAGCCATCGCTCGAGGTCCGCAATCGGCATCGCGGCGGCGGCCATCGACGACGATGCTTTATGGCGACGTGGGCTCACGCGGCGGCCTGCGCAGTGCGCTGGCGGGCCGCCTTCCAGTTCCAGGCGAGCATCTCGTGCAGCTGATGGCTCTTGGTTCGCCCGGAGGCGATGCGCTCCAGCACGTCGGCCAGGTAGGCCTGCGGGTCGAGCTCATGGAGCTTTGCTGTGTTCACGATCGACGCCAGGATCGCCCAGCTCTCGGCGCCACCTTCACTGCCGCTGAACAATGAGTTGCGCCTTCCCATGGCAATCGGGCGCATGGAGCGCTCGACCGTATTGCTGTCGACCTCGATGCGGCCGTCGCGGAGAAACAGCCTCAACCCGTCCCAGTGGTTGAGCGCGTAGTTGATGGCCTCCGTCAGCTTCGACTGGGAGAAGAGCTGGTCGACCATCTCGGTCAGTCGCGCCTTGAGCGCTGCCATCAGCGGTCCAGCCCTGGTGCAGCGGGCGGCCAGCCGCTGCTCGGCACTGCTGCCGCGGATCTCTGCTTCGATGCTCGACAACACCGGGCATGGTCATCTCGGTTGGACCTTGTCAGCCGCGGCGACCGATGCCCTTGCAGCTCTGGTGCTACGGGGCGAAACGCGAACGAAGATGGATTGCACCGACGTCAGCAATTGCGCAAACGAGCGAGTGAATGGGCTCAAGTCGCGTGCGCGGCGGGGAGCGGCAGTCGCGCTGCTTGGGCCGCGGTTCTTCTATGGTTTCGACGACGGCCATGGGCGTGTCTTGCCAAGATAGGAAGAAGGCCTCGCGTCACGGCAGAGCCCTCTGGCGGGACGCTCAGTCCTGGTTCGGTCGCAACCAGATCAACTGCATGCCTTTCTCCCCCTCAACCTTAATCTGGGTGGCGTAGATCGGCGCGGGGAAGCTCGGATTGTCCCGCTTGATAGACAGGTACTCGCCTCGGGTCGAATATCTTCTGCGAGGCCTACGTAGATCCATACTACGCGGTGCTCTGCATGAGTTGAGAACGGTGCCGCCCGGCGCCGACCCTCAAAGGAGAACCGCACCCACTCCCATCGAGCAGAACGGTCCGTCATTGCGGCGCCGATCTCGTCTCTTCGAGTAGGCTTTCTCCAGAAGCTCATCGAAAGACTCTCGCTACACGGCTGCGGTTGGATGGGTCGGAGTTGCACCAGACGGTGAATGTCTGTTGCACCAGAACGGCTTGCTCGACCATCTCTACGTCCGACGAGATTAGCGTCCCCCAGGACTTGGCCCTGAGTCCGCGAACCGCGCACATACATCGGCTGCTCAGCGCCTTCATCACGAGGCTGGAAGAACAGCGTGAGGATTGGGGGAACTTTTGCCATGACGATCTCTCCGAACGGCTTTGCGTCGACACCGCAGCAGCCGGTTGGACTGGCCTCTTCGATCCACGACAAACGCTAGGTTCGGGACGGCGCCTCATCGCCTCACGCCCGCTGCTTGTCTCGCCGGCGAGAATTGATCTGCGCCATCAGGATCGGGCCAAGCGAAAATTCGCCGACCTCGGCTTTCCGCGTCAGACCGCGCAGATAACCGCCAGCGGAATTGATCGCCGTCCCGCGCTGCAGGATACACGCGACGACGATGGCTGCGGGAACCTCGCCTATAACCTTTTGCGCCTCCTCCCAGGCGCTCGGACTAATCCCCAGCATCGATCGCACGACGGCCGCTGTGGCCAGGAAATCGCGCCAGTTTGAAATCCCGCCCTTCGCATAATCGACGATGTCCGGACATGCACTCAGGACCATTCCCAATGGATACGCCCCCTCCCCGACTCGCGATGGTTGAGGCTTTGGCTCAGCTCCCGCCGCCCTGCCTTCTCGGAGGCTAGGTTCAAGATCAATGAGGGCATCTGGATTTGAATTCTGTATGTGGCGCTCAGAATGGGACTCATTGGCGCTCGGATTCTTAGATTTGATATGTGTTTCCAGAAGATTGAGCACGTCGTCGGCGAGCTGAGACAACTCGTCGGCGATCGGCTCGAGCTCCTGGCGCGTAGCCGTGCGCGGAATCTGGTCGACGATCGCGCGGAAGGCGGCGTGGACAACCTGCCAATCGGCAGGCCCCTGCCCTCCCCTTCGCGTCGGGACGGCTTCCTCAATGCCCGTTGCAATCATCTTCGCGATGTCGCGCCGGCACAGCGTAATGCGCTCTCGTACGAGCTTGAGCGCGCGGGCCTCGGCTTCGATATCGGCTGCCAGGCTCTCGAACTCCTCCGAGCGCACCACCAGCGGCGACAGGTCGAAGCCGAAGGCGAGCTCGATTTCGCCAGCATTGTCCTTCCGCGCATAGCGCTTGCCATTCGGACTGTCGCGCCGAACGATCAGGCCCGCGTCGACCAGCACAGCGAGATGGCGCCGCAGCGTCGATGCCGGCATGCCGTGCGCGCGCCGGGTGAGTTGATGGTTTGACGGAAAAACAATCAGATCATCCTCCCCTGTCAGCGCCGTCTCAGGATGGAAGGTCAGCAGCGCATTTAACACCGACAGCGCGCGCTCCGACACGCCAAGGCGCGGCCGCGCCGTGCAGATGGCGTGGAAGATCTTCCACTTATGCACGATCTTTTCGGGAGGACGTTCGGTTGCGACCATCTGGCTTGCCACATGGGCAAGCGTCAGCGATCGCCGCCCAAAGGGCGTCGTTGGGGAGTGTGACTGCATGTCTTTGCCTCATGCGGGCAAAGAAAATCCGCTCACCAAAACGGTGCCGTCGCTAAAGACGCTTGACTGCGATTCGTGAAAGTGATTCTCTGTCAGTCGCCAAACGTGACGAGAGAAGGCTTTCGGACGGAGACGTTCCGGGGGCCTTTTTTCTTTTCCGCTATGCTCCTACGGTGAGAGGACGGAAACGCGGGTACGCATCGCGCTGCCCAACCGTGTGAGGTCCAGGCAGCGCCATATCCAAAGCGGCAAGACGCCCGATGTCACTCATCGGTGCCTCCATCGAGAAATGCCCGGTAGAGTTCCGGCAGCCGCGAAATCACAAAGTCTCCAAACGCAGGCGCGGCCTTTTCATCTACAGCTAGCGTGATGCGATCTGCGCGACGTTCAATCTTCACGATCTTTTTGCCTCCGTCGTCCGCCCAGGTTGTCGACCGTGCAACTTTAGGCTTGCGGGGCGCCAGCGCGGCGAAAGTTATCGCGAACCGTTCATCGGAAGTAGCGCGCACAAACCGATCGCTGGCAACGCTGTCGGCCAATACCTTTTGGTCGTGGCGACCTACAAGCCGCTCTGCCAACTCCATCCAGCGCCGGCGGCCGGTTTTTGGCGCTGGCCCGATTGCATCGAGTAGGCTCCGGGGAAGGGCCCGCGCGACCGTGATGAGGCGGGAGAGCTCCGTCTTGTCGACGCTGAGCGCCGCCATGATGATCTCGCGCTTGAATCCACGATCCTCGAGCGCGGCGGCGTAAGTTGCCCGCTCAATAAAGGACAGATCCTCCCGCTCACCATTCTCCTTGCCTTGTGCCACCACCAGGTCTTCGTCGCTAAGGTCGCGGACCACGGCCCGCGCAGGGCGGCCAAGTTCGGCGAGCGCACGAACGCGACGATGGCCATAGGCAATCTGAAACCGGCCCGGGCTGGACGGATGCGGGCGAAGGAGGATCGGCACCAACTGCCCATTGGCGCGGATCGATTCAACGAGAGCAGAGTGCTTCTCGTCCACGCTGGTCATACGATCGGGAACGATCGAGGCGTCAATCAAATCTGGGGCGATCTCGATGACGGTTTGACCGGTGGTGAGTTGCTCGGTCAAGGCCTTGGCGGCATCGCGCTCCGCGGACAGCATCTCGAGTGAACGGCTCATGGCGCCGACAGCCCCACGCGACCCGAGTGTTGGCTGGGTTGGTCTGCGATTGTCGCTGGGCTCACCTGACGGTTGTTCGTTGACCGCGGTCAACTTGTCATCGATGAGGTCAGCAAGCAGGTTTTTTCGACCCATTAGGCCCTCCCCCACGCAGCCTGGATGAGGCTTTGGATTTCACCATTGACGCTGTCCAGCGATTCCATCGCGCGGTCGTAGGTAGCCCGTGTGAACTGATCGCGGCTGACCTCATAGAGCGTTTGCTTCGTGATGCCGGCGTCCGAGATCGCCGTACTTTTCAGCATCATGTTCGTGACCATGCGGTCGCCAAACAGCGAGCGCATAAAGCCGACCATTTGGGCCTGCGGTCCATCGCCGGGCTCATAACGCGTGACGAGATAGCGCATCCAATCGTAATTCATGTTGCCGCCTGCTTTGGCCACGACGGCAAGGAGGTCGGATGTCATGATTAGAAATTGGCACATCGACATGACATCGAGCATTTGCGGATGCACAGGGATCAGAATTGCCGTCGCTGCGCAGAGCGCAGAAAGCGTGAGAAATCCGAGTTGAGGCGGACAATCGATCACGACAATATCGTAGCGGTCCTGGACCGTGGCGAGGGCACGGGCAACGCGGGCGAAGAACAGCGGATCACCCGACTGGCGCGCAGCTAGCGCTTTCGGGGTTTCATGTTCGAATTCCATCAGTTCGATGTTGCCGGGAACGATGTCGAGCCCCGAAAAGTAAGTCTGCCGAATGATCTCATTCAGTTCGCGACGCGCATCGTCGTAGCGGATGGCGCCGTACAAAGTTCCGTTTTCCTCGACATCAAACTCTGGCTGATAGCCGTGCAGCGCGGAGAGCGAAGCCTGCGGATCCAGATCGATCGCCAGCACTCGATAGCCCTGCAAGGTGAAATGTTGGGCGAGATGCGCGGCCGTGGTGGTCTTCCCCGACCCTCCCTTGAAATTAACGACGCCAATGACTTGCAACTGTTCGCCCGCGACGCGATACGGTCGGTATCGGCGCGCGCCCTTGCCGGATTCATCGAGATAAGCACGAAGACTTTGAATATCGTCGAATGTGTACGACCTTCGACCCGATGGGCTGGTGTCCGGCTGAGGGCCCCTGCCCTCCAGCGACAATTGGCGGAGGTAGCCGTCATTAATGCCGACGAGTTTAGCGACTTCGCCAGATGTAAAGCGGCGCAGATGCTTGCGTGCCTTTGGCGGGAACAGCTTCGTTCGGTGGGCGTGCAGCTTCGCCGACAGTTCCCGCGCGTCTGCCGCGATCGTGTCGTGGATCGCCTGCGGCGCGCCAGGCGTGATTGACGCCATCGCTTGTTGGTCGTTCAGGGCCACGGCTTTCTCGCGTAGTTACGAATTTCGGGTACACGGCATGCGCAAAGCGTGGCTATTACGCCCGATTCTGGCCGGTCTCGCAACAGTTAAAGGGTAAACCAATCCTTAACGGTCCGAATCGGGCCACGGGTAGTTTAAAGTTGACCGCGGTCAACTCTCGGCACGTTGCCTGCACGGCTGCTGCGGTTCCAAAGGCGCCGCTCTTAAACAGAAGTTGACCGCGGTCAACTTTCTCCAGTCGTCCCGACGCAGTTCCCACATTCGACTCGCGCTCGAACTCTAGCACCGCCCCATTCGGATCAAAACTCAGCGTTGGGCCCTGGCGCGCTCCGCTCAGCCGCAACCGAACATCCGCTGCGGGGCGCTAGACCGTGCAGACGCGAAGGATGGCAGGTCGGAAGGATGGCAGGTCGAGAGTCCCGCGACCCGTTACGAGCAAGTCGTCCAGCGCATCACCAGATGCGGGCGCTTGCGTTTGCACCGACTCGTGGCGTGCTGGCTTGGAATAGCGAGCCGACCCGGCGAGCGCTGCAGCGAGGGAAAGTGCCCTCTTTCACCGCCGGCGCGCTCCCAGCCGCCGTTCCACCCTCGAAGCATGATCATCGGCTGCGAACATGTCGCGCTCGCACAGCACGACCGCGACGTCAGCCCGCATACCGTGACGATCAAGGGCTTTGGCGGATAGTCGGCTCCCAAGCGGCACAACACCCCGGAAGCAGTGCACCTCGCGCGGCAGGCGTTCGAGCTTAGGCACGGGGTTGAGGACCTGTTATCCTTCGCGGGTGTCCTATGCGGATCATCCGCCGTGCCATCCCGGGTTGCTTGGTCCCACGCGACTGGCGGGACTAAGACAGCAGCAGGGATGGAGGAGGGCACCGCGGCGCGACGGGCAAGAGGTAGACCGGAGCCGGTCGGGCGATCAGTGTCGCCGAAGCCGGTCTCGGCCAATCCAGTTCGGAAGGAACGGCATCTCTTCTCTTTCGCGGAACGGGCCACACTGCGGATCAACGACGGTGCAGCCCATTCCCGCTCGCAGCCGAGGGCGAATGCGCATGTGTCGGCGGAGGCTTCCAGTTTACGCTGTTCCTTGGCGCCTTCCGCCACCATCGAGGTCGCACCGCGCCGAGGGTTTGCCCGCGCGGGTCTCGCACCGGTTGTCTTGAAACCACGCAGGCGCGGGCGCGGGCCAACGAGGCTGTTGTCGCCCGGGACGGATCGAAGTCAGCTAGGACGACATCGATAGAAGCAAAGCGCCGGCGCGCCGCGTGTCCGGAGACGGAAAGGGCAGGGGAGCGGGGGAGCGGAAGGATGGAAGAATAGGGGAGGCGTTCATCAGCCGTTAACCATAAAGTTCCAGTCAGCACCACAAAGAGCCGCACGTCGACCTGAGGCCGCCCGTCACTGGAAGGCCAGGGCGGTCCTACTAACGGGGCCTGCTCCGGTATTCCCTGTATCGGAATCACCTAGGGGTGGTTGCGTCTAGAGGAGCATGCCATAGCCGTGCATATCGAGAATTCGCAGACCGAGGCGATGGCGCGGGAATTGACGGTGGTGGAAAAAGGTCCGCCTCACCCGAACAGTGCATCGGCACGCGCTCATGAGCTCGAGATCGAGCCGACGTAGTTTTTTCCTCGACCGTGGCGTCCAGTTCTGCCCGGATGTGCCAAAAGGGGGGCAACTCCGCGGCGGACGGCCCACCAAAAGGAATCCGCGACGGCCTGTATGAGGAGATTCATCGGCGCATCGCCCTTCATCGCGCTCATCAGCGACTGAGACGAGGCACGCGAGCTATTGGCTCGCCTGCAGCAAATCGGAACGCGTCTGACGTCGCCGCAGGCCGTGGGGAAGGGGGGTGTCGTGGCGTCGGCACTAATCTTTGGGTCAGCGCCACCGCGGAGGGGCTCGAAGATTAGCTAGCTGATGCTGATTGCCGCAGTCCCGATGCAGCCTGAGACCGCACAGCTCGTTGGACGCCATTCTCCCTTTGGGCAAGGGCGGTCCGGCGGGCGTCAATTTCCGGGCCTGTTTTTACCTACGCTTCACCTTGCCTCCGCGAAGGCCGATTTTCGAGGGCGGCCTGCTTTGCCGGGTAGGGCACAGTCACCGGAAAGGTGCGGCTGGTCCGGAATAGGGCCGGGGGTTGGCACGAGTGGCGATTTGTGGTTGATCTAAAGCTTGGCGGTGGTGATTTACAGCGCTGCGCGTGCTGATCCCACTGCGGCGTCACCCGATCGATAAGGCCTGCTTATCGATAGCGAGAGGAGAGCGGGAACAGGCCTCGCTATGACGGAACATAAAGGTGTGTTAGGTTCCGTTTCGCCGTTTCCTCTTAAGGTTATCAAGGCCTTGTCTTCCGGCTACAAAATCGCCGATCCACTGCCTTGGGCTCAGCTCGCGGGGCCGCTTGCCGCGGCCGAGGATGCTGTCGCCCGCCTCGACGAGCGACTGGCCAAAAGCCCAATCCGTGACGGTGCGATCAGCCGAATGCACTTCGCCGACGCTTGCGCCACTCTGTGGCTTGACGGCGAACTTGTCCACCTCGATGACCTCGTGCTCCACGACGCCGGCATGGACGTCCGCGCCCCCACCCACGAGCTGACCCGGGCTCACGCCGTGCTGCGCGCCCGTCGGCGCATTGCCGACGCGAAGCCCAATTGGGCGCTGTCGGTTTCCGGACTGGATGACCTTCGGGGCCGGCGCGAGCGAGAGGAGGTCGAGGAACGTCTCGGGCTCTACGAGGACGCAGAGCGGGACGCGGTGGGTTTCGACAGACCGCTTGGCGTCATGAACGCCGATCCCCATCTGGTCGCAGCCTTCGCTGCGGTCGACGCCGCCAACGCCAAGGCGGAGCGCAGACTCGCCGACGAGCTTCGGTCGTGGCCAGAGCGGGACTCGCTCGTCTACGATCCGGACTGGGACGAGGACGGCCGCCTCGACGACTGGCGCGCCGTCGTCGATGAGACCCGCAAGCTGCCGCCGACTCTGGCGGCTGCAATCGCCGCGGATGCTTGGGACGCGATTGAACCGCTCGAGCACACGCCTTGGCTAGGGTGCCTGCTCGCAGCTAGCGTGTTGCGCGACCGCGGCAAGACACGCTGGTATCTGTTGTGCCTGCATGGAGGGCTGAAAAGCATCTCGCGTGAGCGTCGGCGGGCACGTGACGTCGCAGCGCGGCTGGTTGTGCAGCTCGAGGCGATGACGGCCGCCGCCGAGGCCGGCCTAAAGGACCACGACCGCTGGCTGATGACCAGAAACCTGCTGGCCCGAAAACTCACCGGCAGGCGCGCCACTTCAAAACTGCCGGCGCTCCTCGAGTACGTGCTGACCCGGCCGATTGTCTCGTCCGGCATGATCGCGGCGGAGCTTGGGATCACGCCCCGTGCGGCCCAAAACCTCGTCGCCGAACTCGACCTTCGCGAGACGACTGGCCGGGGACGCTATCGCGCGTGGGGCATCCTGTAGAGCGCGAGCCGCAAGCAACGTGAATTCCGTTGCAAAGAGCGTAATGGGCGAGCATTCGTGCGCCGCAGAACATCAGTGAGGCAGCACGGAAAACGGGATCCCATAAAGGCGTCGATGGAATCGGCGATGCCGCAGGCATTGAAGGAGTTGACGCGGATCCACACGCTGCCGACAAGCACTCTAACGCCGACTTCGTGGTGCTTCTTCGAGATCATGACGGGCCTGCCGGTCACGATCGGGCTTCTGGGTACCTTCCATAAATTCCTGGCAAACACCAATGCGAAGTCGAGGGAGTGGCCGCACCACATGGTGACGCAGCGGGAACCACCATGAGTCCCCCAATGATACGGGCGTGCAAGGGTTCTCACCACTCAACCTTGACCGGATGTTCATCGTTTCCATGAGCGGCGTTTACCAGTGCACGCGGTCACTGCGTGGAACCACCTGTGTTCGCTTGCGAGCGCTGCACGCGCAACGCCGAATTAACGCCCCAGCAACCTAAATTAGATACTCACGAGAAGACTCGAATCGCACGGATGTACTGCGGTTCGATTTTTCTGGCGTAAGCGTAGCGTGCGCGTAGCGACTTGTGTGTTTGCGTACCCGTCCGAAGGGCGCGCGGTTCG
The DNA here is from genome assembly GCF_040547985.1 of Bradyrhizobium sp. LB14.3. Classification (NCBI taxonomy): domain Bacteria; kingdom Pseudomonadati; phylum Pseudomonadota; class Alphaproteobacteria; order Hyphomicrobiales; family Nitrobacteraceae; genus Bradyrhizobium; species Bradyrhizobium sp. LB14.3. The sequence goes on along the minus strand of NZ_JBEPQT010000010.1, from coordinate 82,923 downwards.
CGTCCTTCGGCACTGGTCTCTACATCTTCGCATCACGCCTGGAGAGACCGGCAGTAGCACACCGCCTCTTCGCTGGCGCCTCAGCCGTTCGCGCGCCGCTCTCGCAATCCCCAATCGGTCCCAGGCCCGCGACGCTGCGCGCTCGCTGACGATTCAGCCACTCGAACCGCTGAAGCAGGCGGAAGCACGCCAGAAACTCTGGAAGGCGATGCTGGTGGCCGGATCTGGCGGCCCGAGGTCGGCAAGTCGACGCACTACCGCGCCTACTGGGTGCGTCCGTCCTGGGCGGCCGAGATGAAGAAGATGACACGAGCGCCGTCCACACTTTCACCGTCCTTGCGCCTGGGGCGACGGCAGCGAGGAACCAAGCTGGGGCATCCCGCGCAGACCGCCGCACTCTCCCCCCGAACTCGCCGAGGAAGCGAAGAGCTCGGCCGAGATGGGGTGAGCGAAGGTAACCTTTCTTACGTTCTCCCCGCTTGCGGGGAGACGTAAGATCGCTCTTGCGATGCGGGCGAGGGGGTACAGGTCTTTCGACAGTCGAATACGTGGAGAGATGCCCCTCACCCCAGTCCTCTCGGCGCGAGCAAATCTCGTTGCGGCCCCCTAGGAACGGGGAGAGGGAGAAGACCTCCTCAGGCCTCGATATCCAGCGCACAGTCGAAATTCGGCGCCGAATGCGTCAGTGCGCCGGCTGAGGCGTAGTCTACGCCGGTGGCCGCGATGGCTGCGATCGAGTCCAGGGTGACACCGCCGGATGCCTCCAGTTTGAGGCGTCCCTCGTTGAGCCTCACGGCTTCGCGCAGCGTCGCAATGTCCATGTTGTCGAGCAGCACGGCGTCGGCAAGGCCGGTGTCGAGCACCTCGCGCAATTGCGCCAGCGTGTCGACCTCGATCTCGATCTTGACGAGATGGCCGGCATGGGCGCGGGCGCGCTCCAGCACCGGGCGGATGCCGCCGGCGACCGCGATGTGGTTGTCCTTGATCAGGATCGCGTCATCGAGCCCGAAGCGGTGATTGAAGCCGCCGCCACAACGTACCGCGTATTTCTCCAAGGCGCGCAGTCCAGGGGTGGTTTTTCGCGTGCAGCAGACCCGCATCCTGGTGCCTTCGGTGCGCGCAACGTAGTCTGCGGTGAGTGTTGCAACGCCCGACAGGCGGCCGACGAAATTCAGCGCGGTCCGCTCCGCCGTGAGGATGGCGCGTGCCGGCCCCGAGATCGTCAGCACCTGCTGTCCGCGGGCGACGCGCGCGGCGTCACGAACATGCGCGCGTATCTCGATGTCGGGCGAAAGCTTTTGCAAGGTGGCGAGCGCCAGCGGCAAGCCGGCGATCACGCCGGACTGCCGTGCGACCAGGATTGCTTGCGCCTTCGTTGCTTCGGGGATCGTCGCAAGCGAGGTGATGTCGCCGGCACGGCCGAGATCCTCATCGAGCGCGCGTAGCACGGCCTCGTCGATCGCGAGCGGGGAGAGAAAGGCGTCGGGATAGAGCAGAGAGGTTGAGGTGATCATGGCAGACTCCGTCAGGCGATCATGGGTTGCGCGGCTCGCGGTGTCGGGCGTTCGGTCAGACCGTCCGCGAATTCGCGCACTGCTGTGAGCGTCGTCATTGTGCGTTGCGCGAGTGCGGGGACGTCCGCGGAATGGTCGGAGCGGAAATGCGCGCCGCGGCTCTCGCATCGGCTCCAGGCCGACGCCGCCACGAGCAGGGCGGCCGTTGCCATGTTGCGGACCGCGATGCTTGTGGCCTCGCGTTCGAACGCGGCGAAGCTGCGAACCGCTTCCGCAAGCCCGTCACCATCGCGGATCACACCGACATGTGCGCTCATCAGCGTCCGCAGCCGCTTCACGGCCGCGGCATCTGACGCGGCGCCGCGCGGCGGCACCAGCGCATCGGGAAGCCGGGCGGGCGAGGGAGTGGTGCGGCCGGCGATGTCGTCGGCGATGCGCGCGGCGTAGACCACGGCCTCCAGCAGCGAATTCGACGCAAGCCGGTTCGCGCCATGCGCGCCGGTGGACGACACTTCGCCGCCGGCCCAGAGCCCGTCGATCGAGCTGCGGCCGCGATCGTCCACCGCGATGCCGCCCATGTGATAGTGCGCCGCCGGTGCGATCGGGATGGCCTGCGTGGCGGGGTCGATGCCGGCGGCGATGCAGCTTGCATGAACGGTCGGGAACCTGTCGGCAAAACGTGCGCCCAGCGCCTGCCGCGCATCGAGGAAGGCGCCGCGCCCGGCCGAGATCTCCGCGAATACGCCGCGGGCCACGATGTCGCGCGGTGCGAGCTCGGCGAGCGGATGGCGCGCCGCCATGAAACGCTCGCCACGGCCGTTGATCAGCGTCGCGCCTTCGCCGCGCAGGGCTTCCGTGGCGAGCGGCGCGGGATCGCGGCCGACCATGATGGCGGTCGGGTGAAATTGCACGAATTCGGGATCTGCAATGACCGCGCCGGCGCGTGCGGCGATCGCAAGGCCGGATCCGCTGGCCTCGCGCGGATTGGTGGTGACGGCATAGAGATGGCCGATGCCGCCGGTGGCGAGCACCACCGTCCGCGCAGCGAGGAGGACCGGCCGTGCGGCGTAATTGCGGACTTCGCGCAGTTGAAGGCCGATGACAGCGCCGTCCTCGGTCAACAGCGCTTCGGCGACAAAGTCTTCGATCAGCCGGATCGATGGTGTGCGCCGCACGGCCTCGCTCAGGGCTGCGATGATGGCGGCGCCCGCGCCGTCGCCGCGCACATGCACGATACGCCGCGCCGAGTGTGCGGCTTCGCGCCCGACTGCGAGCCTGCCTTCGAGATCGCGGTCGAACGGCACGCCATAGGCGAGCAGGTCGTGAATCCGTGGCGCGGCCTCGCGCGCGATGCCCAGTGCGACCGCCTGGTCGACGATGCCGCCGCCGACGGCAACCGTGTCCGCGGCGTGCGCTTCCGGCGTATCGCCTTCAGCCACCGCCGCGGCGATGCCGCCTTGCGCCCATGCGGACGACGCGCCCAGTCCGAGCGGCGCGGCCGAGATCAATGTCACGGGCCGCGGCGCGAGCTTGAGCGCGCAGAACAATCCGGCAAGTCCGCCGCCGACGATGACGACGTCGTCGGAGCGGGTGAGGGTGTGGATGGTGTTGTGCATGGCTGTCTCCATTTACTCCGCCGTCGTCCCGGCACGGCCGCTGTGTGTGTGTCGCTAGTTCTTCAAATTAATCATCCGCTCGACCGAGCGCCTTGCGCGTTGCGCAAGCGCGGGATCGATCGTGACCTCTTCACGAAGCATCAGCAGGCTCTCCAGAATGTTGGCGAGCGTGATGCGCTTCATGTGCGGGCAGATATTGCAGGGGCGCAGCATTTCGACGTCAGGCAGCTCGGCCCGCACATTGTCGGCCATCGAGCATTCCGTGATCATCACCAGCCGCCGCGGCCGCCGCTCGCGCACCCAGTTGATCATGTGCGCGGTCGAACCCGTGAAGTCGGCCTCGGCCAGCACGTCAGGTGGGCATTCGGGATGGGCGATGATCTGCACGGAGGGATCGGCCTCGCGGTAGCTGCGCAGCTCGGCCCCGGTGAAGCGCTCGTGCACCTCGCAGGCGCCCTTCCATGCGATGATCTTCACGTCGGTCTTCGAGGCCACGTAAGTGGCGAGATAGCGGTCGGGCAGGAAGATCACACTCGGTGCGCCGAGGCTTTCGACCACCTGAACCGCGTTCGACGAGGTGCAGCAGATATCGACCTCGGCCTTCACCTCCGCGGAGGTGTTGACATAGGCAACGACAGGCACGCCGGGAAATTTTTCGCGGAGCAGGCGAACGTCGGCGCCGGTGATGCTGGCGGCGAGCGAGCAGCCGGCGCGCGTATCGGGGATCAGCACCGTCTTGTCCGGATTGAGCAGCTTTGATGTCTCCGCCATGAAGTGCACGCCGCACTGGACGATGATGTCGGCCTTCACCTTGGTGGCTTCGACCGCGAGCTGGAGCGAATCGCCGCCGATGTCGGCGACGCAGTGGAAGATCTCCGGCGCCTGGTAATTGTGGGCGAGGATCACCGCGCCCCGCGCCCGCTTCAGCTCGTTGATCGCCTTGATCGTCGGCGCCAGCAGCGGCCATTCGATCGGCGGGATCACATGTTTCACGCGCTCGTAAAGCGGCGCGGTGGCGCGCTCGACCTCCGGCGTCCATTCCAGCGACGGCATCGGCAATGCGGGCCTCGAGCCCGCTGGGACGGAACGCGGCGCAGCGGTGGTTTGGCCCTGCGGCCGGTTGGCAAAGTCGTCGGGGCCGTAAAGTCCAGAGATCGGCATTGAAGCCTCCAGCACATATTAAATAAGCTCAATTTGAGTACATATGGAGCCTGAGAAACCCGGCCGAGAGGCCGGGTTCGATTTCAGCAGCGCTCAAATATGCTCAATGAGTAAATTAGACCAGGACAACTAACACTACTCCAAGAGCTCCACGGTCGAATTTTTGGATCTCGACTGAACCTATAAGGGGCGATCAGGCTGCAAAGTGTGAAGTCGCATAGCCCGTCGAGTAACACGCGCTCGTGGACGGCAACTGCGACACGAGATGCAACAGCGCAATGCGCTTGAATCCCGCGTTCAGGCCATCAATTTCGATGAATTTCACCGCCGCGCCTGTGCGAGGTTGCGCCCCAAAGCTGCTCAGTATGGAAGCCGTTTCGAAGCCGTTGCCCGGGATCCGGCAACGCACCTTCGAATTGGCGCTATCGGAGCGGGCGAAACGCCGCGCCGCTGCGCGAGATTACGGATTCGAGATCTTCCTTTGAACGTGCATTTCGGTGAGATTACTAGCATTCGCAACTCAGTTAGGCGCGTCCGCCAACGGCGGCCCGAGATTCTCGTCGAAAAGCCAATAATCCGAATCACTAATAATCGTTCTTAAATCGTGGGCGCAGGTGAGCGCGTGATGCTTGCACAGGATCGCTGCAATGAGCGGAGATCCTCTGTTGAAATCTTGTCAGTGCGAACGAGCTCTGAGGATAGGACCTAGCATCCGGTGGCGCCGCATTTGACCAAGCCAGCAACGCAAGTCGGGAACGACTCTGCTGACACTCAGCTGCTGGTGCGGCGATTAACGTTGGAGGTCCGATCCCTCAACATCTGTCTGGAGGATTTTCTTCAAGTCCGGGCCAAAGCACTCGGCATCACTGGACCACAATTGACAATCTTGATGGCAGTGACAGACCTAACGAGCGAGGGGGATGTTGCAGTCAGCACGGTGGCAAAATTGCTGAAAGTTGACCCGTCCTTCATTACAATAAATTCCAAGGCGCTGGAGAAGGCCGGATTTCTGCGGCGCAAGCCCTGTATCAGGGATGGTCGGGTCGTCCACATGTCACTGACCGACAAGGCTTGTAAGCGCCTCGCGAACGTCGCTGCACAACAGAAGGAACTCGATCAATTTGTGTTCGGTGAGCTTGGCGTTGAGGAATTGACCAAACTGTCTAGCCGATTTGCAGCGCTCAGGCGACGGCTGGACGGTGCTCGTTTAAAAGCCGCCATGGATATTGGCGCGGTGACAACCCGAGGCAGGGGACGACTTCAGTCGACGAAGGGAAGCTCGTTGGATCGCTGATGGTTGCCTTGAATGCGAGGGTACCACGCACGTCCAGGCACCGTCATCATCAAGCGCCCATCGGCTCATCGCATTGCAATTCCGCCTCAGCGTTCGACGAGCGCCGATCTATCAGGTGCTCGGGTCCAACAACTTTTTGCGACAACACGGTCACATCCGCTTCGTGAGACGTTGCAGCAGCAAGTAAGGGCGAACCTAACTGGCTCATGTCAAAGTCAATGAGCAGATTTGCCATCCCGGCCCATACGATGGTCGATCCTGGGCTCATGCCGCTTTTCTGGAAGTCCCGATCAAGATAGATTCGGTATGCGGCCCGAGCTCTACGCGTGGGGCGCAGAGTTCTGGACTGGCTTGACTCATCGCACGCGAACTTGGTTTCTAAGCGTCTCGGTGCGGCATATCAAAGCGCTTGCAGCTCGTGACGAACGCCTTTTTCGCCTCGGCATTCTCGAAGCAAAAATGTGCCCCCTCATCGGCGCGCTCAATCGACCAGTCGATTTTGGCAGCCCGTGCAATGCGCGATGCCTCTTCGCGCAAGACATCCAATTGCCTCCCATGGGCCCGAACGATCACACAATCTGGCATTTAGAACCCTCGCTAACCCGAATGTCCAGTTCACGATGTACGGCCGGGCTCACAGCGCCATTCATCCAGACCATGGCTCTTGCAGTCCTCGTGATATAGCTGACCTCGTCGAGGCAACACCATTACGCGCTTTGATGCAAGCCACGCCGAAACAGGTCCGGGCCGATTGCACATGATTGGAAACAAGGCGGCAGTGATCTCTTCCGGACGCCTCCCCCTTTCGAGCAAACCCGGATCGGCGCGCGTTAAGGTTTCTGAACGGCAAAACTATGAAGAGAGACGTTTTGTGTGTAGGATCGCTCGCACCGGGGCTGGACCGCATTTTTTCACGATAGGCATTTCGAACCCGGGAAGGCCGCCGGCAATATTGTCGGCGGCCTTTTTCAGCAATAACACGATTTGGGACTGGCCTACATGCGACGGCTTCGGTGCTTATAGCCGCAGCTCAGATTATTATGAACTAGCTGGCCAGCACAGCAGTGCCGCATGGGGGCGTTAATGCACGATTGGAAGAACGAACTTGACGCACTGGTCGCTGAAACGATGGCATTCACCAAATCGCTGAAGCTAGAGATCCAGCTGCCCCGGTCTCTGCCGAAGGAAGCCGTCGAGCGGGGTGACCTCAGCGCGTCAGAGTATGACGGCAGCGAACGCGAAGAGATCAAGAAGCGGGTCGAGAGCTTCAAAGCGCACCAAGAGCACTTCACGCGTGAGCGCGAGGAATATGCCAATTCCCAGCTGCGCCGGATCAGGCCGATCACGAGAGCCTAGACGAGCTTGAGCCCGCCGAAGCTTCCCTGCACGCTCAGCGGCACAAATTGAGGTGACAGTAGTGCGGCGATTTGTGCTTGATAAGCGCGCGGGTTTGCGGCTGTCCCAAATCGGCATATTGCCGTGCGCGGAGTTCTCAAGCTCGGATTGCCTATTCTCCTAGGTTTTTCAAACGCACGAACTCCCACCGCGCTTGAAAAATGCATTCCATCCGCAAAACTCGCAGGAAAGCTGCTCCAAAACCCGAGCGCCTGACGCTTAGACTTACTTTGAAACCGATCGGTCAAACCGTCTACTAAGCGTTTTGCCATTGACCAAGATCAAAGCGTCAATTCTACACTCTCTATCCTCTCAAGACTTCACGGAGGCTAGATCATGCGCAACCTTCTTTATATTGCTGTGCTTGCACTTCCCATGCTCGTCTGCTTTGGATCACCTTCGACCGCCGCTCCGCGGGCTCGTTCGTACATCCCCCCAGCTCGGCAGGACGTTTATTGCCTGCAGGGACGTACCTGGGGATATCCTGGCAACTGCCAGTTCTCAACCTACGATCAATGCATGGCCACCGCATCCGGCACCCTCGCATATTGCGGTCTGAATCCCATCTACGCGTTCCAGCGACAGGCAGGACAATCACGCTGATCTGCGATCGCCACGAGATCGTTGTCAATTCCTGGTCGAGATTGTCCCTTTTGCGGACCTCGACAACACCGACCAATATTCTTCCCAAGGCCAAGACCTTTGTTTTCAAGTTGCCCAAGACATATCCAAAAGACTTCAGTGCGTAACCTTATCTCGATGAGAGAGGAGCGATTTCCCGACCCTTAGACCAGCGTCAAACCTGTGCGTGGCCGGGCTCCATATTTCTGCATCGACGCGTGATCGTTTACGACCCGAGACCATAATTGCGTGCGATGGACATCGAGTACGACGTGAGCGCGAGGCAGTGCCGGCGATGAAGCTCGCCGCCGAAACCGATGGTGTAGCGCGCGGCCGCAGGCGACTGGGCCCTCGCGCCCCATGTAGACGACAACAAGCTAGATGAAGTGACACTGGGAAACGTTTGAGGGTAGCAGCATTGGGCAGTGCAGGACGAGTTAAAACCTGCCTTGTTTATTACGCAGAAAATGCCCAAGAGCGGGGCCGGCCGCAGCGTGCGCGGTGCCGGTGTCGCTGCGACAGTCGCCGGATCATTGCTTCCCGCGTGCCAGCAACGTCCAGACCGGTGACGTGCCGTCCCAGCGCCGAAGCCGCCCGTAGAACCTCACTCGAACCCCGGCCTCTTTCAACCGCTCGACCACGAGATGCAGTGCGATCACGTCGCCCTCGGCCAGCTCCACGCAACCGCGCTTGCCAGACCACACCGCGCCCGGGAAGCGAAACAGGTTGTACTTCAGCCATCGGCCGCCGTGCTCGGATAGCGGTTCTAGGTCTACTTGTGCGCCGTTCCCAGGCCGCAGGCCGACATCCGGCCGACGGAGCAAATTCGCGATCCAACCCACTAAACTCGGCTCCTAAATCGAGGCAGTCTTTCGGTACAGTCGCAATAGAAGTGCACAGGCCATGTTAACGAGGCAAGCCAAATGACACGAGAGATGCTCCGCCGTACTCGGGAGCAGATCGCGGCGGCGAAGGCACTGCTTCAGCACAAGGTCCGAATATCTGGCACCCTGAGCTTCCAGAACAACAGAAACCTGGCGTTGAGCGGAATGGCGAAACAAGAAGCCAACTAGCTGCCGATCTGTGCAGCTGCAACAAGGCTATGGTCTTTATGGACGCAGTTCGTCGGACGGACTTGCGTGCGTCGGTTCGTGTACGATAGCTGAAGCGAGGAGCGCAACGACGTTGGTGGTGAGCTCCTAGTCAGTGTTTCTGACGGCCTCAGCCAGCATGGAGTAGAGCTGCTGCTTGCTGAATTCCTTGGGCTGTTGCCTCTCCGCTGTGTTCCGCGACACCTTCCGTGCGACTGGACGAGCGCAGGCTGCCGATGACGTCGGCCTCAGCTTCGGGGACGTCCTTATCTTGGGCGTTGCTGTGGGCGGCTTGTGGCCGCGCTTCAGGCCCAGACGGGTCAGCATGCCGCAGACCGCGTTACGACTGCACCCGAGACGACGCGCTATCTGCGCCGCGCTCTGTCCTGCGGACCAGAGCCTATTGAGGAGCGCTATGTCATTCGCATGCCAGCCCATGACAAATATTATACCCCTGGCTGCCGAACACGCTAGTCTAGTCGTCGTCCGGCTCGCGCACGACCGGCGGTTCGTCAGCGTCATCTTCCTCTTCGTCGTCTTCCTCTTCGTCGTCTTCGTCCTCCTCGTCTTCATCGGGATCTCTTGGCGGCATTGCGGTGCCCATAAGCACAAGCGGTGTCCAGTAGATCGCGGTGGTGGAAAATGCTTCGAAGGTATGTGGCTTCATGTGGCTGCTACTCCTCGAAAACACGCGTAGTCGCATATTCATGGCGGACGGCACGCGCGTCTGCGAGGGTGAAACCAACAGAAGTTATTACCCCTTTATCCAAGTGCTACGTGATGCTTGTTGTATGACAGGCGTTCCTCGAGCCCAGCCGCCTTCAGGGCGGTTGGAATCTTGTCCAGGACGGCCAATGAAGCAAAGTCGCGCTTCTTCTCCCAATACTTCCGTATCCCTTCGTTCAGCCTCCTCCGAAGTATTTACTTCAGGCGTCTATTCGGTAACATCCAACACAGTGACGCCATGAAGAACCACGTTGCTTTCGTCCAGCTTAAAAGCTCCGAGCTGCACTGCGATCATCGGCACTGAATGATTGAGGACCCCTAGCACGTTGAAAAACGGCTCGTGATTCACTCTGCGACAATTACGGCTCTGTGTTCTGACCCGGGACGACGCTGCCGCTCAACACCCCAATATTCGATGGTGCGGAAAATGTGACTCTCGTCCAACGCTCCCAGCATTACCTCTTCTTCGTAGAAGGTGTCCGCTTCCTCCGAGTACATCAGGAAGTCGCTCTTGCCGCCATGCGGCTGACGGCGCTCTCGCGCGAGACTTCAAGCTCGCCCAGACCAAGTCATGCTGGTATCGTCCAATATCTGAGTCTGGAGCCACTTCTCGACCAACCCAGCTGCGCGAAGTTCAACCGCTTCAATGTTTTTCAGCGCGAAACCCATTCCCGAGCTGCACCCCGGTTCCGAAGACGCGGGGTGTGTTATGGGCATGCTCGGCGACTTTGGCCCTGCGACATGTCGGCAGCCTGCCAAGCCGGCATGACTCACAATATTCGAATGTCAACTCGGCGGCGAGACCGGCCGTCTATTCAGGATCGCGCGCTCATTGTCGTTCGTCGTTGCACCTCGGAACACAGCAACAAATCGATCGCCTTGCCAAAGCTCAACGTCGTGCTCGGCATGCATTTGCTCGGCTCGACGCCGCGCCGCCTGCTCGTCAATGCAGTCGAGCTTCGCCACGCAGATCACTTGCCGGCTGCTGTCCACCACGAATGCTTTGTACCGCATTCCGCAATCCGATCCCAACGGGACCGTCATCGTAATCGAATGTCCGTCTAAGGCGGCGGGCAAACTAAGTGTGGGCGGGCGGAACCTTTGTACGTGTGGCAATTCGGCTATACTTGAAATTCATCGATCGCGCAGCGGCGCGCGTACGTGCCTAGACTATTGCGCTACCTCACTGGCGTAATCTCACTGCGTGCCGAAGCGTGCGGTTCGAGCTTAGGATTGAGAAGCCACCAAGCATCATCAGCAGCACACCTGACCAAGTTGCCGTCCAGCTGCGTGCCTCGTCGTGCGCCTCTGCAAGGTGCGCGCCCATTGGCATAGCTGGAGGTGAGCCGGCGGGCGCGAGGAGCTGCAACGTCAATTTGGCCGGGCACGGAGTGCTCAGGCGTAGGCGGCCGGCTGTGAAGATCGGTGGGTACCGCTGAGGTCATGGTGGTGCCCATATCGAGCACGGAAGCGGCATCAGCCACCTTGATTTCGGCTGCAGGCGGCTGGGAGGGCTCGGCCGGTGCGGAGCGCAGCAACTCCGCGCGCGCATTAACCACCGCGCTCTTCCTGGGCCGCGCACTCCCGTTCTCGTCCAAACTGGCGGTGCGATCTTCGGCACCGCGATGACGAACTGTCTTCTTCACCTTCGCCATACCCTCGGTCAGGAACCAGCATTTACGGTGACCGTCGAACCGATAGACCCAATGCGCCCCGTCCGCGGTCGTGTTGCCGGGTCGCGGCAAGCATTGCGCTTGCGCCAAAGAGGTTGCTGCGGGCTCGCGCGGAGCGCCATTGAACAAGTCGGCAAAAGGGTCGGAGACCGCAGGTGTCGCCGCAAGACCTCCAACAAGAACCAAACCGGCGAAGCAAACTCGCAAATAACCGGACATCGAAAACTCCCGGTGTTGCGCCCCTCACCGGGACCACCCTTCGCGGCCACTTAGGCTGCCATGCGGCCCAACTCTGGCGGCGCCATGGATTCATTGTGGGTCTGAAACGAGATTCGGGTCCGAATTGAAAACCAGTGCTGCAGCCGAGTTCGCCAACCGTTGGGGAGGTTTTGCTCCCGCCCGAGGGAGCGGCACAAGCCGGGAACTCGGATCGGCCGCGAATGCGGAAGCTGTTCCGTCGCCCATCATTAAACCGGCCTCAGTGTTTGCGTGCTGGGCCCATCGCATTTCCATGTGCGACTTGGCTACCATTCTGGATCGTCGAAGCCGCCATAGTCTCGAACGACGTACTCCCGGGTGAAGCGCTCGACCGGACGCCAGCGCTCGTGAATGACTACGGTTGCTGTCGGCGGCCTGCAATAATCAGGATTGATGACGATGGTCGGGGACGGGGAGTAGGGATTAGCGGGAATGAACGCGCAGCAAAAGCCCCCTGACATGCGATGGCGGCCGAGGCACTCGCAGCGGAGAGGGCCAGCAGACCGGCAGCGGTGCTTGTTGCATAAGAAGCCGTCCTCCACCTTCTTCTTACGCACCGTAAACGGCCGCGCTGGTCGCTTGTTTCAAAAAGTAAAATTGAAACATGAACCGCAGGACCGCCGCCCACGGGCAGCCGAGGGGCCTGCGTTTGCGGTGTCGCAACCGGTTCTGGGGGGAACCTGATCCTACGAAAGGCCTGAGCGTAACGAGCATCGCAAGCTGATCGCCAGTGCGGTATCGGTGTTGCGAGCTCCGACGGAGGCGCACATGAAGCGCAGCTGGTGGATGTTGATCGCCGTCGCTGGGGCGGCGTTTGTGTTCTTTTCCATGCTGGCCATTCGGGAGCAGCGCGCCGGCTTCGATACGTTTGCCAAGCAAGGGCATCCGCAGGCCTCGATCTATATGATGATCCCGCCCACCGGGAGATCTGCGAGCGTAGTCCTACATGCGCAACGAGCGCTAACGTCGGGCTTGCTTCCTGCCGCGATCATAGGCCCCCGTCACAAATCTTTCCGCAAGCCTTGAAGATCGGGTGGCCGGACTTTTCTCCGCCGACTTCGCGCGGTACTCGACCTCGGCCAGCAGCTTCGGCCCGACCCGGAGGCCCTTTGAGCGATCCGCTTAGCGACGAAACGCGTGCCCCGTGAGCCTGCTTCCGTTTGGCATCCGTCCATGCGTTGCTAAAGTGGGCGTCGGCGGCCATCATCGCGATGCTGCCCCGCCCATCCAGAACTTCAGATCCGATGCCACTCAGCCACTCCGAGAGACGGCGCAACCAATGCTCGGAAGAGACCCGCGGTTTGATAAACCTCAATCGTTCCGCCCAATCCAAGGCCTCACCCGCAACGGGAACTTGCGTGAACAATGAGCAGCTTGACACCCCTTGTTCTGGAACAAACTGTCGCACGCAGACATTCTCCAACTCACGAAGTGAAGGAGAATAGGATGCGCAAGTACTTGTTTGCTGCGGCGATCGTGAGTGCAATCGCGACACCCGCAATCGCGGATGAAGTCGGTGTCGGCGTTCAGGCCGGTCCGGTCGGCGGAGGCGTCACAGTCGGAGAGTCTCACGAGCACCGCCCCGTTGATCGGGACCGCACAACGGTCGTCAGGGAGCCTGAGCACACGGAAAGTGACAGGACGACGGTCATTAAGAAAGAGAATGAGGACGGCAGCCGAGAGAAAACCGTCATTCATCACGACAACGACTAACAAATGTGCCCGGACCACCGTCCGGGCTTTTCTTTTGCCTTGCGACACAGAGACGATTCGTTTGCTTCGCTACTTCTTACTCGGATCGTCTGCGGGATTGACGTAAGTTATCCCGAGTGGCCCTTGGCCATGAATTTGAACAACGGAAGGACTACTTGTCCAACCATAGTGGTTCATTTTGGCAGGCGCTTCGGCGTATCCGCCCGCTGTTAGCTCGATCGCTTTCTTCTCATCGAGTTTGTCGCCCATTCCGATGTGAAAGTTGCCCGATATGACGGTAGCGCCTTCATCTGTTGGATGATTATGGGCGGGAATTTTATAACCGCTTGGCATTCTTAGGCGGAGAACGAACAGCCCTTCTTTGGACGGGTCGCCCGAGAGTACCGCGATGTCGGCCCCCTTCGGCAAGGTGGGTGGTGCTGCCTCCCATTTAAGCTCACCAGAGTTAATCGGCATTTTCATATCATCGGCAATGGCTGTGTTCACACCTGCCAGGACGAAAGCCGAAGCGAGCAAGCGACTGAGCATGATCTCCTCCATTTGGTGAGCGAGCATCGTGTGCCAGCGGTGAAGCAAGTCAACTGAAAGTTAGCCTGCCGCTGCCGCATTCTAACGATTGGAGGCCTTAGCAGATTTATGATCCCACCAAGAGTGACAGCTCCGCTGACCTTGGCTTGCCAACGCTCGGACGAAACATCGAAGAACTCGGCCCGTTGCATTTTCTCGCTCGAAGCTTACTCAGCTACTGCTCCAACCCACGAGCCCATGTTTCAGCTTAACGCTGCGTGGGTTAACCACACCAAGCGAGCAGCCTCATTTTGGACCAACTGATCATGACCGTCGGCCGCTCTGCACCGGGAGCCGCCACGTGATTAGAATCGTCGTGCTTGGAGTGGCTTGCCTAGTTGGACTGGGCGCTATTGCTGCAGCCACGAAGAAATCCGGGCCGCCGCCCGCGGCCGATGTGGTCGTGCCAATAGTAGCCGGTAACAAGGCTGATCGCCTGCCATTCACAATCAAACTGGATATGCCAGCTGCCGGTGAGCGCGCGGATGTTGCGTACGTCCAGCCTGGCGAAGAAGAGCAAGCTGATTTACCGCCATCCGCACCAAAGCAAGTCGCTCTTCCACCGCGTCGCGACTTTACGCCTCGTCATTGGCACGATCCCATGACCTGAACGCCAGGGCCGCAAACAGAAGAGCCGACACCGCGAAACGACCAATAAAGGGCGCGGCTGATCAGCCTCTACAGCAGGCTGAGGCTAAGCGGTGCCGTTCGGACGGGCTGGATCCCCTGTTAAGAAAGCTGAACTTATCGCCGCCGTGCGATTCATGACCCCACCTCTAGTCGCCCGCTGCGCAATGGTTCTAATCAATATTGATCTGGCGGGTCATTCGCCGTTAATGATTGATTCAGTTTGCAGCATGATCATCGGGGAGCGACAAGGGATGCGATCATGCGATTGCGCCAGGCGAATACCTTGGAAGAGATCGAGGCGAGGGTCGCTGAAGCCAGCGAAGACCCAATGGCGCGTGTGACGCTGAGCGCGCGGGATTTCTCGAGTGCCAGCCGAGAAGAGGTTCTTGCATTATTGAAAGCAGACGGCGATCGAAAGCGCACCAATTGGCTGGTCGCAGGCGCGGTGATCGCTGGTTTTGCGTTGGGATGGGCTGCCGGTTTTGGTCGGTACGGTCCTATAACATTCGCGTCGCTCAATTCAACCACTCAGACAGAAACGCCTTCGCGTCGAATCGCTGAAACGAAGTCAGGCCGCAGGACCGGAGGCCCGCGAAAGACGGTATCGACTTTGGCTTTGCGAACACCGCCAGGCGTAAGTCAATTCTCCGCAGATGGAGCGAGCATTTCCGCCGAACCTACAGCCACATGGTCCGACAGGGCTCATCAATCCGTCGACGTATCGAGCACCGTTTCTCAGGCCATCGAAGCAGATATGACGGCGACCGGCTCGATAGCGCCCAGCGGACCTCTCATGCCTGCCCCGGAGACAAGACCAGCAACCATTGAGGGTTGGACCGTTCTTGACGTTCGCGGCGGAACGGCGGTTCTCGGAGGGCCCGATGGGGTTCGGATGGCAATGCGCGGCGATACAGTTCCCGGCATCGGGCGAATCGATTCGATCGTGCGTTGGGGCAACCGGTGGATTGTGGCGACAGCTAGTGGATTGATCTCGACTCCGTAAACGGCGCGCAACGCCTGCGGGGGAGCGGAACCTGTCGTGCATCTGCGAGAGGCATTCGTGATGAACCAACGGCAGGCGTGTAAAGCCATCGGCTGTTGCCGCATGACCGTGAGATACCAGACCACCCGGGCTGACGATACCAGCCTTGGCCAGCGCATGCGGGCGATCGCCCAGGAGCATCGCCGCTTCGGTTATCGGCGGCTGCATGCTTTGCTCAAGCGGGAGGCTATCTGATTAACCACAAGAATGGGATGGCCTCTTACCTTAGTCGCCGCAAGGGCGAGGACCTGCAAAGTTGATCACGGCTTTTCGCCAGCCGACGCGGAGGAGCTTCAGAAGAAACTCAACCCGCTGATGCGCAAGACACAACCCTACACGAAGCGCATCGCGCATCGAGGCATTTGGGGTGAACCGCAATTGCTGGCGGAGATCGAGTACAGGACCAAGAGCGCCGAAGGAAAAGTGCGGCATCCGTTCTTCAAGGAATTGAGGAAAATTTTGGGATGACTGATGCGTTCGACCAATGGAGAGAATGGGCGGGAAAGCCTCCGGGTGATCGGCGCACGACCCCGGCTGAATCGTACCACGCTGTCATGGACCTTCCGCCCTGAGGATCGGTTTGACCGTGAGAAGGTCAACGAGGCGGCGCTCAAACGACAAGAGTCTGTCTGGATTTACGAGCATGGTCATAAGCGCGCGGGCGATGGGGATTGGATAAAGGTCTTTGCCACCTAGGATGCCGCAAGCGCATGGCTCGCCGAAAACGATCCTGAAGGCGTGGCTTGGGCCCATCCGATTGAACGGGAGAGACAGATGACCAGCGTGGGGTTGTATGTCAGCGCTGCCGCCCTTCGATCCGGCTAAGTAAGCCACGGCTCAGAGCTCGCTGTAGATCGGGATCGAAGCGGCGTGTGCGTCGACGACTTCGACGACTTTCTTTTCCAGCGGGAGATCGCCCTTGCGTTCGGACCATATCTTCTTGAAGCGCTGGACGATTTCCGCGGCCGTGTCGACGGCCAGCTTTTCCGAGATCTTCGCCTTCGCCGCCAGATGCGTGAGCTCGTCCTTGGAGAATTCAGTCATCTTCTTCGTGCGCGAGTAGTTCAGCGCCATCTTGTCGTCCGCGATGTAGGGTATCGTAGATAGCAAATCGTAGGCGGGCGACAGGACGGGCGTGCGGCGGTCGGGGTAGATCAACGACCAATTCTTCAGATGCATGTCCGCGTTGCCGATCAGCGTGCTGAACACGAGGCGTCGGACAAACTCGGCGACGCCGGCTTCGCCGGTCTCGATGCCGAGCACGCGCGCGATGCTACGGTAGTTGGCCTTGTCGTACTTCTCGTCCGGAAACACGCCGAATACCTGCGCGAAGTCCTCCATGTGGACCGGTCCGTCGGCGGAGCGGTCGAACCGCTTGACGGCGAGCGCACGTCCCTTCAGCTCGCCGATTCCTTCCGGAAGCCCCTTGATCGACTCGACGTCGATCAGTTGGAGCTCGGGCACTTCCATGCCCATCTCCTTCGCCAGGGTCATCATGGAGAATTCGTTTTCGGGCACGCCCGGGTACTGATGGGACGGAAGCTTGACTATCCACGAACCGCCGACGCCCTCGACGGGAATGGTCAGACCGGCTTTTTTGGGATCGTTCTTGAGCGCGGAGAACTTCAGCTGCACGCCCGCGAGCGAGAAGCGCAGCATGTTCTGCCGCTCGTCCGGTGTGAGATCCTCCTGGACTTGGGAAGGCAACGCTTCTCCTTCCGCCGGATGGACTGACAGGGCGCCCGGGAGGTCCCGGCCCAGCATCCAGAGAAGAAAGAATTCGCGCTTTTCCTTCACGCCCGCGCGTTCCGCGAGGTAGCGACGCAGCGCGCCCTCCGGCAGAAGATTGGAGAAGAAGGGCGGAACGACCTGCTGATACGGTTTGAACGAGGTGAGCAGATTTCCGAACGTGTCCTTGAAGGACAGGCTCAATGTTGGGCGTGCGGCGTCGTCGATGTAGCTCTGGTTGAAGGCGAGCAGCGACCGGTCGCCCTGTATGAGCGTGAGGGTCGCGATCGGGTTGTCGTGCAGGCGTACGTCCAGGACCGATACGTCAGGCATCGTCATCCTCTTCATCGAGAGCGTAGGCCGGGCGGGGGGCTTCTACCGGATGCGCGATCCGGTTGCGTAGACCTTGCAACACGCCTGCCGAATTTTCCAGCACTGGGTTGGGGATAGGTTCGGCGCGATAGCCTCGCAGTGTATCGACGACGTCTTGGACAAGGTTCAGGTCAGTTTTCGAAAGATGGACCTGCTTCAGAAAGCGCAAGTATTCGGCGATGCGGTCGAGCGCAGCGGAGCTACCGTGGCGCTTCCTTTGTCCGGAAACGATGCGTTCGGCCTTCACGAAGAGGTTTGAGGGTCCTTCCTCAAGGGAGAATTCGTTGAAGTTTGAGCGCAGGATGCCCTCCACTGCGGGAAGCAGCTTCTTGGGCACGAGTACGACCTCGAGGTCGAGTGCCCGGACCATCTGGATGAAGCTGGACAGGCCCGGTTCGACGCGGCCGGTCTCTATCTGGGAGATGTGCGCCTGGGTCAGACCCGATCGGACCGCCAACGCACGCTGGCTTATGCGCTCTTGCGTGCGTTTCGCCTGGACAGTCCGGACAAGCTCTTCGCTCGGATACGACATGATATATAATCCTAATCAAAGGATCGTTTCGATAAGAATGATTATCACAGCCATGCCTCCAGTTTCAAGCTTGATAACTATTCTTATCATTCACGGCGTCGTGATAATAATAATATATCAACAAGTAGGACAACCAGGGGCGCGACAACGTAGCTCCATTTCTCGAACGCCATGGTGAGCCGGCTCTGAAGCCCCATGTCGGTTCCCGGCCGTCGATCCCACCGGAACACTCACTTGGGGATTTTCGCGCGAAAACCCCGATTGGCGTCCGCGAGCCCAGCCAAACTGCGCCGGGCAGAACACGGAGGTAGAACGATGTACGCCGACACGGAAGGCTATTTCGGGCAGGCAAGCGGGATCCCTACAGTCGGCTCCACGAGCTTCGGGGTCGAGATATCACCAACTTTCAGGACAAGATCGAGCGTCTTCGCCGCAAGGGAATCCGGCTCTCACCAAAGCTCGAATGGGATGCATTCGTGACGGCCTATACCCTTCACGACGAAGCGCCCCTTCATTCGTACCCGCGTCGCATCATGCCCTTGATGCGGCAGCTTCGGGAGCAGGAGGAGCGAGCACGCGCGAACATTTCGGAGTTAGATCCTTCCACATTCGACAAGAACGACGCGGCCGAAGAGCTCCAGTTCCGCTTCACCACGAATGCTTCTCTGATTGGCGATTTGTACCTCGTCTACATTCGGGAAGCGCTCACGGCCCATGAGAAGGAGACCCTGACCGCCGAAGAAAGTGCAATCTGTATTGCGCCGCGGCCGCTCTGCAGACTCTCGTCGATATCTGGGACGAAGCCCAGCCCCATGAGTCGCTGAGCGCCCCCCGCCGGCCGGTGGAAACGAACGTAGCAGCGCGCTGTTCTCCGCAGCGCGGCACCAACCTTCCGGGCTGCGGAGCGCCCTCCCCCTGGCCGCCGCCGCCGGATAATAGTTGGCTTCGCGAGATAGCAGCCCCACTTCCAACCCACGACCTCACGTTGTCGTCTTATGCTGCGAGCGATAAGTCTCTGCGAGTCGCAAGAAGTTTTTAAGCACCACGTGCCCGTCTTGGGTAAGGATCGATTCCGGGTGGAACTGCACACCAAAAGTCGGGTGATAGCGATGTGCGAGGGCCATGATCTCGCCCTCGTCGGAACGCGCTCTCACCGTAAGATTCGGTGCGCATGACTCATCGAGCTCAACAACAAGAGAATGGTAGCGGCCAACGCAAAGTGGCGACGGTAGCTCCCGGAATAGCCCTCGGCCGTCATGCGTTACATACGAGGACCGACCGTGCATAGGGCAACGTGCACGCGCCACCCGTCCGCCGAATACGCTCCCAATACACTGGTGTCCCAGGCAGATGCCGAGAATTGGAACGCGACCCGAAAGTTCACGGACGACGGCCGTAGATACTCCGGCCTCAATTGGAGTGCACGGACCGGGGGAGATGACCACTGCGCACGGCTTGAGGTCAATGAGGTCGCTGACGCTGACCACGTCGTTCCGGAAGACTTCCGTTGCTTCACCAAGCTCCTGGAAATAGCGGGCAATGTTGAAGACGAAGGAGTCGTAGTTGTCGATGATGACAATCAAAGTGCACCGGATGTTTCAGCACGAAATGCGTCAAAGATTCGCTGCGCCTTGGCAAGCGTCTCCTCGTATTCTGCCGCCGGGTCCGACATCGCCGTTATACCGCTGCCTGCATGAAACACCGCCATATCATCGTCGATCGTCACAGTGCGGATCGCGATGTTCGTGTCCATCTGCCCGTTGAAGCCGATGAAACCGATCGCCCCGCAATAGACCTCGCGCGCCACACGCTCGATTTCCGTAATTATCTGCATCGCTCGCACCTTGGGCGCCCCCGTAATGGAGCCACCAGGAAAGCAAGCTCGCAGTAGCGTAACCGCATCTTCGTCTCCCGCGAGTGTACCCGTAACGATGGAGACGAGGTGATGCACTGAGGCATAGGACTCGAGATCGCACAGGGCTGGAACGTCGACTGAATGTGGAGTGCAAACACGTGATAGATCGTTGCGCAGGAGGTCGACGATCATAATGTTCTCGGCACGATCCTTTTCGGACGCAACGAGCACGTTAGCGCGGCGCTGGTCTTCGTTGGAATCAGCCGAACGCGCGATCGTGCCTTTGATCGGTCGTGTTTCGACCTTTGTTCCGTCGAGCTTCAGGAATCGCTCAGGCGAGCTCGATGCGATGATCAGCTTTCCGTACCGCAGGAGGGCCCCAAAGGGTGCCGGGTTCAATGACCGCAGTTGACGATAGAAGGTGAGCGGATCGAATATAGTCGACAGCCTGGCCGTGAAGCGCTGCGCAATGTTGGCTTGGAAGAGGTCTCCGGCCAGAATCAAGTCGATGACGCGCTGTACCGCCGCAATGTATGCTTCTCGGCTGAAGTTTGAATTCCATGCACCCGCTCTGCCGGGGAGCACGATCCGCGGCGACTTTGGGTTGGCAAGCAGGGCTGCGAACTCATCGGCTCGACGACGTGCGCGCTCGCCGCGACGTGCGGGATCCTGCTCCGGCCATCCGGTCGAGACGATCCAGCATCTGTTGTTCCGGTGGTCGTAGCTGACGACCACGTCGTAAAGATGCAGAATGGAATGGGGTAAACGCTGACCGGGAATTGCCGGCGCCGGCAATCGCTCCAGCGTCCTGTTCAAATCGTAAGCGAAGAAGCCAGCCGCGCCTGCCTGAAATGGCGGGAGATCGGGACGATGCTCTTGCGGATAGTTGGCGAGAAGAGTGCGAAGAACTTCCCATGGATCGCCATCGATATCTTCGCCGTTGCAACTCGCCCGTCCACCCGCGACTATGTAGGTGCTGAATGGATCGCAGGTCACATATGAGTAACGCCCGAGCAACTCATGCGTTGCTGCGCTATCGAGAAACGAGAGGTGCGGTCGACGCGCGAGACATTGCACCGCTTTGATAGGCTCAATCCACTGTAGTTCACGGACGTGCATCGCCTATGGGTCACCGCTGACTGGCGTGCTGTGAGACACGCTTCGATTATGATCCCGACCACAATGAGAGCGACGCTGGTCGGAGCGCCGCAAGCTCTCGAGATTGACTGTCAGACTAAGCCCCGTCGGGGGATACGATGCGCGGACTAAGTTGGACTACGCCTGCCGCTGAGACGAAACGCGCATCTGTTGATACGTCATAGTCGGCCGCGAGGCGCAGCTCGCGCAGCGGTCGTGCTCGCCTGATCGATTCCTGGTAGAGGTCATGCGCTTTGTAGGCTGCGAGTTCCGTCTCGTTGTCGAACTCACCATAGACCACGACGTCGATATCGTTGCCGAACTGGTCGGCCTTGCGATTGCGAGCAATCTCGAGCCGCCGGGCATGCGAGATCCTGGTGAGAAGCGAGAGGCCTTCGATCATTTGGTCGATATGGGCCTTATCCTTGGCGGTAAACAAGACGATGTGACGGATCATGGATGGCCATAGGTTAAATCGCGAGCAGATCGCATAGCTATCTTGGAATCGAGCCCGCTGCAACGCTAGTGCCACATGCCGCCTCGCGCAGCAAACAGACAGGGTTTGACACTCTTGCGATGGCCTGCGGCCTGAAGCGGAGCCCGCCAATCTCATTCTGGTCAGGACGCGGGAAGGGCAAGGCGCTCAATCGTTTGAATGTGGCGTGCGAGCAGGTTGCAGGCTTGATCGACGTTGCGCGCTCGCAGTGCCTGCAGAATCAGGCGGTGATCCTGATTGGATCGCGGTCGCCCCCCAGCATTGCGCGCCATCGCGAACACCAATCGCGAATTCGCAAGCTGTAGTCCGTCGAGACTGGCGAGCAGGCGCGGCATCGCGCACGGCGCCACCAGCGCCTGGTGAAAGGCGCGGTTGGCCATCTCAAAATCCTGAATCGTCTGGGCATTGTCTCCTTCAATCAGGGCAAGCTCAATCCGTGCCAAATGGGTCGACGTGAGCTTTGGCGCCGCATTGCGTAACGCGACCACCTCGAGCGCGGCACGCATCTCGGCGATCTCCTTCACCGAATTGGTATCGAGCGGGGCAACCCGAACGCCACGACGGGGCACAACGACGACAAGATGTTGCGCCTCCAATTGCCGAAAAGCCTCGCGTACCGGGACGTGGCTCGAGTTGAACTCCCGCGCGACATGATCCTGCCGCAGCGGGGCATCTGGCTGGATGGCGCCGCTGACGATGCGCTCTCCGATTGACTCGGCAATGCGCCAGGCAACAGTCGTACTCTCGCGGTCGATCATCATAGATTATCTATCAAAAAAGTGAGTGCGTTTGCAGGCGGCGCGGATTAGCATCAAGATCAAGACCAATGATCATAGATAATCGCCAGTATTATCTACTATCAATCATGGATGGGAACGCAAGTCTTAATGATTGCCTCTGGGAGAGTAGAGCGGAACGACAGTAGAGACGGCGCACAGGTTCGCAGTAACTGGGAGCGCGCCGAGGCCCAAGCGCTCTATAGCCTGCCGTTTGCCGACCTGATGTTTCGGGCGCAAAGCGTTCACCGCGACAACTTCGATCCAAACCACGTCGAAACCGCAAGCCTGCTCAGCATCAAGACGGGCGGCTGTCCGGAAGATTGCGGCTACTGCTCACAGAGCGCGCATTACCAGACCGGTCTGAAAGCGACCCGCCTGATGGATTGCGCCGATGTGGTCGCCAGCGCACAGCGCGCCAAAGATGCCGGCGCAAGCCGCTTCTGCATGGCCGCGGCCTGGCGCAGTCCAAAACACCGCGATCTCGATCAGGTCTGCGATATGGTTAGCGCGGTCAAAGGTCTTGGAATGGAAACCTGCGTCACGCTCGGCATGCTGACCCCGAACCAGGCCGTGCAGCTCTTTGAGGCTGGACTAGACTTCTACAATCACAACGTCGACACCTCGCCGGAGTTCTACGGCAAGATCATCAGCACGCGTACTTTGCAGGATCGCATCGACACACTCGCACATGTTCGAGAGGCCGGTGTCAAGGTGTGCAGCGGCGGCATTATCGGCATGGGCGAGCGCGTCGAGGACCGCCTTGGCATGCTCGTGCTGCTCGCCAATCTACCCAGCCATCCGGAGAGCGTTCCAATCAACATGTGGAACGAGGTCGAGGGCGTGCCGGTCAACGACACCGCGGAGCGTCCCAAACCCTTTGCGCTGGTCCGCCTGGTGGCGACCGCTCGGATCATGATGCCGAAGAGCGTCGTCCGGTTGTCCGCTGGACGGCAGTATATGACCGATGAACTGCAGGCGCTGTGCTTTCTTGCCGGCGCGAATTCGATCTTCATCGGCGACACGCTCTTGACCACCAAGAACCCGCGGCGCGATCGCGACGCGAACTTGCTGGACCGGCTCGGCATCGCGTCCAGCCTGGCCTGAATCAATCAAGCATCGCGCGGCCGCGCGCAATCCAGCTTGGGCGAGAAATGCAGATTACGTTGATGAAAGGCAAAATCCATCGCGCCTCGGTCACCGAAGCCGACCTGCACTATGAAGGTTCGATTTCGATTGACCGTGCGCTGCTGAATGCTGCTGGATTCTTGATCAACGAACGCGTTGAACTCTACAACGTCGATACTGGAGCGCGGTTTGCCACCTATGTGATCGAAGCGCCTACAGGATCAGGCATCATAGGTCTGAATGGTGCGGCTGCGCGACTCGCGATGCCAGGAGATAAAGTTATTATCGTTGCATATGCCTCCTTTGACGGAGCCGAAGCAAACAATTTCAAGCCGCACGTTGTGCTGGTCGACCAAGACAATCGCATCTTGCCAGAAGCCAAGGGCCCGAAACTGAAGCCTTGTTCTTCGCCGCCATCAGACCCTTTGTAAGATCGATCGCTACTGTCGAGTGACGAATGAATCCAATCCATGCGACCAAAGTTGCCGATTATGTCGTAGCCTTGCACGCCCTGAAAGAAGACGACCGGCTGCGCGGCCTCAAGCCGCGTGCGGGGATCGATTTCGCGTCGAACGACTATCTCGCGCTGGCGAGCGCACCGCGCATGAAAAAGGCTGTCTTGGACGCGATCGAGGCCGGTACACCGATCGGTGCCGGCGGGTCGCGGCTTTTGCGCGGCAATTGCGATGAGCACGAACGTCTCGAAGCAGACGCTGCAAGTTTCTTTGGGGCGGAGACAGCGCTTTTCTTTGGCGGCGGTTATGTCGCAAATTTCGCTGTCCTGACAACGCTGCCGCAGCGGGGCGATTTGCTCGTCCTCGATTCTCTGGTGCACGCGAGTATTCATGAAGGCGCGCGAGCTGGCCGGGCCGACTTCCGGACAAGCGCGCATAACGATCCGGAGGCGGTCGAAAGCGCGATTCGTGACTGGCGGGCCGGTGGCGGAATGGGCCGCATCTGGATCGTCGTCGAAAGTCTCTACAGCATGGACGGCGACTTTGCGCCTCTCAAGGATATGGTCGCGCTCGCCGACCGGCATGATGCATTCCTGATGGTAGATGAGGCCCACGCAACAGGCGTTTACGGCGAGCAGGGACGAGGGCTCACCGCGCCCTATGAGGGACGCGAAAATCTGCTGGTCGTTCATACCTGCGGCAAGGCGCTGGGCGCGGCCGGCGCGCTCGTCACTGCGTCCGGCGTGCTGCGAGACTTTATGGTCAATCGTTGCCGTCCATTCATCTTCGCGACCGCGCCGTCGCCGCTGATGGCTGTCGCCGTGAGGGAGGCGATTCTAATCCTGCAGCAGGAACCCGAGCGACAGCAGCGTCTCACCAAGCTGGTCACGTTCTCGCATCGGGAGATGAGAGAGCGCGGCTGGAAAAGTCTTTCGGATTCGCAGATCGTACCATGCATCGTAGGCGACAATGCCCGCACGATGCGGCTCGCCTCTGCATTGCAGGCTCGCGGGTTCGATATTCGCGGAATCCGGCCGCCAACCGTGCCGGCGGGCACGGCCCGGTTGCGAATTTCACTGACGCTTAACGTGAAGGAGGACGACGTGCGTGCAATGCTCGATGCCTTGATCGAGGAGACGAAAGGCGAGCTTCAATGAGTGCCAAAATCGTCGTAACGGGCACAGGTACCGGAATTGGAAAGACGGTGTTTTCCGCGGGGCTCGCGAATCTCCTCGGAGCGGACTATTGGAAGCCGATTCAAGCTGGCCTCGAGGGAGAAACCGATACCGAGGTCGTCTCTTGTCTTGGCGGCCTCTCGGCCGACCGCATCCTGCCGGAACGCTACCGCCTTCGGACCCCCGCTTCTCCCCATCATTCTGCCGAACTTGACGGAGTTCGCATCAAGGCGGATTTGCTCGATGTGCCCGATACCGGGGAGCGGCCATTGGTGATCGAGGGCGCGGGCGGGCTGATGGTGCCGCTGAGCGGCGACACACTCTACATTGATGTCTTCGAGCAATGGCGGCTTCCAGTGGTGCTTTGCGCAAGCACAGCGCTGGGCACCATCAATCACTCGCTGCTGTCGATAGAGGCTCTCCGAAAACGTGATATCCGCATTCTTGGGATGGCCTTCATTGGCGAAAGAAATGCTGAGACTCAGGTTGCGATTCGCGAGATGGGGCGGGTGCGCTGGCTAGGGCGATTGCCATGGCTTTCTCCCCTCACGGCAGACACGCTGCAGGCCGCATTCCAAGCCTCATTCCGTGCTGATGATTTCAATCCGTGATGCCGAAGACAAAGTCGCCGATCTGGCATCCGTTCACGCAACACGCGCTTCAAGGCGAAATGACAAAGGTTGTGCGTGCTGATGGTGCTTATCTGCACACCGCAGATGGACGCCGTATTATCGATGCAATCTCATCCTGGTGGGTCGTAACGCATGGTCATTGCCATCCCCACATTGTAAGCGCCATTCAGGAACAAGCCGGTAAGCTCAATCAGATCATCTTTGCCGGCTATACCCACGATCCGGCTGAAGAGCTTGCTGCGCAACTGTTGAAAGTCGCACCCCGTGGTCTCGACTATGTCTTCTTCTCCGACAGCGGCTCTACCAGTGTCGAAGTCGCCTTGAAGATGGCACTCGGGTATTGGCATAATATCGGTCAGCAGCGAAGACGCATTGTCGTAATGCAACACTCCTACCACGGCGATACGGTTGGGGCGATGTCCGTTGGTGCCAGAGGCGTGTTTAACGCGGCGTACGGTCCGCTGCTGTTCGATGTTACCTCGATCCCGTTCCCTGCGAGAGGTCGTGAGCAGGCGACACTCGTTGCGCTCGAGTCCGCGTGTCGAAACGAAATGCCAGCCGCCTTTCTTGTGGAGCCTCTGATATTGGGGGCGGGCGGGATGCTGATGTACCCAGCCTGGGTGCTAACAGTGATGAAGCGGATCTGTGAGGCGTCGGACGTGCTGTTCATTGCCGACGAGGTCATGACCGGCTGGGGCCGCACCGGATCGCTATTTGCTTGCGAGCAGGCCAATGTCACGCCCGATATCGCTTGCTATTCGAAAGGTCTCACGGGAGGGGCGCTCCCACTCGCGGTTACGCTCTGCCGTGCGGACATTTTCGACGCGCATTATTCGAAAGATCGTATGCGTACGTTCTATCATTCGAGTTCATATACGGCGAATCCGGTAGCCTGTGCCGCTGCAAACGCGAACCTGGATCTTTGGTGGCATCGGGACTTTCGCGAGCGCGCCGCTTCGCTCGCCGCCATGCAAGAGCTGGCAATTGAGCCATTCCGCGCCGACGCGCGCTTTGAAAACGTTCGTCGTTCCGGGACCATCACAGCGCTTGATTTGAAAACGGGCGATGGCGGCTATCTGGCGGACATCGGTCCGAAGCTTCAGGCTTTCTTTAACGACCGGAATCTGCTGCTGCGCCCGCTCGGCAATACCATCTACGTCATGCCTCCCTATTGCGTCACCGCGGCAGATCTCGACGAAATCTACGCTGGCATCAGCGATGCAGCCGATGCGCTGGCTTGAAGGCGCGCTTTTCGAGTTCGGACTCGCGCTCCTCCTCCGTAGCGATTCTCATCATCTCAGAAAGAAGGCCGAAAGACGGTCTCCGGTACAAAGCACGCTTGCGTTAATGAAGTCCGTGACTTCCCGGGAATTGACCAATGAAGCTTGGGAGTGACGGACCATGTCGGTGGCGCAAGCCGGCTTGATGGCTCGCAGTTCCTGATGTCAGTCCGCATCAGATTTTTGATCTTGCTGCCGCCGCGGGGCTTCCGGCACGATCACGAAGCAGGACCAGTGCTGACCGCAGGTCTCCAACAGCAGAGGCGTTGAAATCCACCGAAGAAGCCGGAGATCCAACAGCATTTGGGCGCGATCACGGGACTTATTGGATTGATCGATTGTCTGAAGTGCTCCAATGTAATGCTGAAACGACGCAAATGTGAAGCCGAGACAACACTCTCATTTGATCGAGACTGTTCGTTGCGTACAATGTCTGGGGAACAAAGGCGCAAGATCTGGCAAAGTCAGCGTGCCACAGCCAGAACATGGGGCAACGCCGCTGGGAGATATGATGTTGGACCGCGACGGTGACTTGATCTTTCAGCTTCTGCTTTACCTTAGTCTAGTGCTTATTGTTGCGTCTCTGATGGGCTTAAGCGCGGCGGGGATTGCAGCATGGTCGAGCGAATGACCGTCAGCAAGTATCAGTTCGCGGGCGAGCTGCGGCAGTTGATCGAGACGCACATCGGCCCGTCGAGCACGTTCGAAGACTACGTCCTCATAATCGGGGAGCTGGAAGGGGCGAAGAACAGGCTGGAGCTGGAGTCCGAGAAGTTCTCGGACGAGGAGGTTGACGCCTGCGAACTATAGCGAGCGCTTTGCACTGCACAGATCCGGTAGGCGGAGGCGGTCACGCACGATATGTCGATTGAGCAATTTGCGCCAGCCGCTCATCCTTCGCCGTGAGATGCTGCGCATTCTGAGCTCGGTGGACTGACCGCGAGCAATCATAATCGGGTGGAGTAGCGGCGCTGCGCCGGCAGCGCGCCTCAGAACCGACCTATCACGCGGCTGAATGCCGGAATCGAGTAGATATCCAAAGTGGATAGACGCCGGGGGGCTACAATGGCTAAGGACAGGCTAACTGCGTTTGAGATCGATGACACTCAAACAGTCGATCAAAATATTTCTGCATTCACGAGCGAACTCAAGACAGTCGATGATGCTATCGCAAGAGTTTTGTCTGCGTCGCTCTCCAAGATCAGCCTAGAAATCCCATTCGATCAAGGCGAACTGCTTGACGCATTGTACGCGGCGACCGCGCCCGTCGAGCCCGAACAACCTTTCTCCAGCCAAGGCGCCGCACAATGAGCGGTTGGTATCTTCAAAGGGTCTCCATCGAAGGGTTTCGCGGCATCAACAACGAGGGCGCACCGCTCGTACTCAAACTCAAACCGGATTGCGTCAACTCGATTTCCGCGCCCAACGGGGTCGGAAAGACATCAATCTTCGACGCCATCGTTTATGCGATTACCGGTCGAATTCCGAAGTTGGAGGATCTACCGGCAGCCGAAAAGGGACCATCCTACTATCTTAACCGCTTCCATAGTGGTGGCGTCGGGACCGTCGCTCTGACCTTGGAGCCGGCCGCCGGTGGCGCGGAGGTCACCATAACCGTCCAGCGCGATGCCGCAGGCGCCCGGACTGTCTCGGCGAGCAACGGCGCAGATGGAGACGCCATTCTCGCTGATATCAATCGCGAGTTCGTCCTCCTTGACGGAAAGACCTTTCAGGACTTCATCGACTTTTCACCGCAGAAGCGCGGTCGATCGTTTGCCGGACTGCTCGGTCTGAAGCGTTACTCCGCCTTGCGACAGGGTCTTGCGTCGCTTGCGAACACGAAGGCCTTCAACAACCACTTCGGCGTGGCCGCCAAGGAGGCCACTCAAAACAGCGCGACCGTTACCGCACAGCGCGCCCGGGCCAACATCAAGGAGGCCTACACGGCGCTGGTCGCAGACGAGTATGATCCGGCGGAAGCCGAAAGGACGATGCTCGCGAAGGCTCATTCCGCCCTTCATGGCGTCGAGCTGCTTAGGCCGATTTGCGAGGGTCGCACGTTCGAGGAGATCGACCCGTCGGCTTGCGTCGATGCCGCAAAGACCGCCGAGGGTGGTGAGGCAAGAGAACAGCTCGCGAAAATCCTCCGCGATCAAACGAGTTGGATTGACGCGGCGAAAACCGCGCCAAGCGAAGAGGATGCCGGGCGTTTGATCGAGCTAGCGGACGCCCGCGACACTGCGCTGCAGGTCACCCAAGGGGATCTGTTCCATCAGCTCTACGGCCTCAGCGAAACCATCCTTGCCGATGACTCCTGGGCGGATAAGTGCGTCTGCCCGGCGTGCGACCGATTGGACACCAATTCGGTTCTCAATCATGTTCGTCGTAAACTCGCCGACTTCGAGGCGGTTGAGGCGGCTTCGGCTAATCTGGTTCAAGAGTGGACCGAAAGGGGCTGGAATCAACTCGAAGACCTGGAGCGGTTGGGTCGCCGACCTGAAGAGGTGGCCCACCTTGCCGAGGCAAAGGACATCGGCGTCAAGGGAACCCTCGACGGCACGCGTGCACGTGCCGTTACTGAATGGCTGAAGACGCTGACCGATCGTGCCGACGCGAAGGTCGCAGAGCTCACGGATAGCAAGCTGGCTCTGGAGAAGAGCTTGCCCGACAAACTCACGGCCGTTGTCGAAAAGGCTGAAGCCGCACGTCGTCTTCAGACGAATCTGTCGGACTTGCGCGCCGCCATGAAGGTGTATTCCGCCGTCGGCGCGGAGCTTGCGCGTATCGCCCGGGTAAAGACCTTTCTCGACGCCGCGAGCTCATCGTTCGCCAGCTCTGAATCCGCTACAAGCGCGCGTCGGCTCATCGCCATAGAACCGGTCACGCGGACCATCTTCGCGGCGATCATGTTCACCGATGTCGTGCCAGCACTGAAGAAGCGTGTCGGTAGCGAGGATCTCTCTATCTCCCTCGCACAATTCTGGACCCTGCCAGACATTTCAGCTCAAGCCGTTCTCTCTGAGAGCTATCGCAACGCATTTGCGATCAGCGTCTACTTGGCGGCGGCGTCGCTCTACGGGGTGGGGGCCAAGTTTCTCATTCTCGATGATGTAACATCGAGCCTCGATTCCGGGCACCAGTTTCATTTGATGAACGTGATCAAAGGACAATTTGCCCGCCCCGGCGTCCCCAGCGGTCCACAGGTAGTTCTGCTGAGCCATGACACCGTTCTCGAAAAGCTGTTCAACACTAACGCGAATGAGGGAGAGTGGTGGCATCAATGCATCCAGGGCACCGCGCGGACGGCCGTCCTGCCGCAGTCGGGTGCGATCCACAAAGTCCGCGATGCAACCCACGCCTTTCTCGACACCGGTAATACGGACGATGCTGCTCCGCGGATCAGGCAGTATCTGGAGTTCAAACTCGAGGAAGTCATCTCAAAGGTCGGCGTACCCGTACCGATTGCCATTGCTTTTAACGACGACAAACATATGGCAAAGAACTTGATCGACGCCATCAAGGCAGCTGTCGATCTCCACGATGCTGCTCGCCGCCTGGTGTTGGAGCCTGCCCAGATCACCGGTCTCGGCACCGCTGTAGCGACCATCGTGAGCAACTACCTGTCCCACTGGTCCACTGGTCAGACCCACGCCTTCACTGCCCCTTCCTTGAAAGGGGTGATGCAGGCGATTGAGAGTTTCGCAAGCTGCTTTCAGTTCGAGCACCCAGCCGGCTCGGGTCAGTACCGCTACTATCGCTCGCTTAGCCAAAAGTTTTGAACATCGGTGGTGAGGTCCTCTTGCCGGCACCGATGAGCCCGGCCTGATTAGCGGTCAACGCCATCGAAAATAGATCGCCTCGCAGGAGCCGCAGGTGCAACCGGCTTCGGTTCTTGTTCGCGCGGAACTGGAGACATGTAGTTCCACTCAGCCTGATGGTCAGGTTTGTCCTCGGCCTCCTTGCGGAGTTTCACTATCCCGAGCGGCCTGCGAACCTGCCAGCGCTGAAGCCACTCGCGAACTGGCCACAATTCAAGCCGCGAGATTTGCGGTAGCTAGAAGGTCATTGGAATGCGTCGAACCTCTGTCGCATTGATTATCGCCATTCTGTCGAGCGTAGCGTTGGCCGACGATTTTGTCGGCCACGCCAGTGTTATCGACGGCGACACATTGGAAGTACATGGAGTGCGCATCCGGCTCTGGGGCATCGATGCACCGGAGAGCGGCCAGCTGTGCCGTGGCGACGACAGCTTACAATATCGGTGTGGTGCTCAGGCGGCGAACGACCTTGACGCCTTCATTGGCCGCAGTGCCGTCAATTGTGTTCCAGTCAGCCTCGACCCGTATGGCCGCACCGTCGCGACCTGCTCGGTCGCAGGCAAGGATCTCGGTGGTTGGCTTGTACGCAACGGTCTTGCGCTGGATTGGCCCCAATACTCGAAGGGCAGGTATCACGAAGCTCAGCGCGAGGCTGAGCGCGCGGGCCGAGGACTTTGGAAGGGCAGCTACGTCGAGCCGTGGCTCTATCGTGCATGCATCCGCGCAAGTGGAAAGCCGTCCGCCTGTTCGGACGATGCAAATGCCCATCCTTGATGCGATCCTCGCAAGGCGCCAATCCACAACGTGCGTTGGCCGATCACCGCACTTGGGCAGGTGGCTCTGGGGCCGTTTAGGCGGCTCACGCTACCCATCATTCCCAATCACCTCACTGCAAATGGGAATGAAATGGTTGCAGCGACAGGTGAATTGCCGGCCTCTGGTTACGCGCTTGAAGTGGACGGCCGGCTCAACGCCGAATTTGCAACCACAGACGGCGCCAGGGCAGGTGGAAGAACTAAAGAAGCGTTTTCCCATGCTTCAGATCAGGATCTATGAGGCGCAAACCAATGCCGCGAGGAAATCTAGGTCCTCCGACTTAAGCCCTGGTGGAATTCTTCCGCTTGTGCGCGTGCGGCTTCCGCCGCATCGGGCTCTCGTTGAACCGAGCCGCGTTGCGTCTCGGCCGTCCGGCTTCGATCCCTCGCGCAAGAGCCGCGGAGCTCCTCGCCGGGGGCACTCGGGAAAGGGGCTCCCCTGCGGCGATCGCTATCACTGCCCCGTTCCCGGGTGCCACTATTGAACCGGTCTCGTCGCTGCACTCGGACCCGCGTGCCCCTTCGGGTCGCTATGCTCACGCTCTCCGGGTGCCATTTCCCGTCGAGGCGATGCGCTCTTGGCGCACGCCCGGTCGGGCCTGCGGCCCCAGGCATCTCAGTATCTAGTTCTGAAAACTTGGGACGGAAGGCGGACCGGGTCGCAAATGTCGCATTCTGAATGAGAGGCTGAGAGTAAGAGTGTCGCGCGGTTTTGCCGTGACGGGTTACAGGCTGCGAGAGAGGCTCGCGGCGCCCGTCGCGGAGATCCGCGATGTCCAGACATCATTATCGGGCGCGCACCGGTGAGGACCGGACGAGCCTTTATGACGACATCACCAACAAGATCATCGCCGAACTTGAGGCCGGCCGTGTGCCGTGGGTGCAGCCTTGGGGCACCGCGGCGGCGACGGCGCCTTTGGCCATGCCGAAAAGCGCCGCGACCGGCCGCCAATACAGCGGCGTTAACATACTAATTCTCTGGGGGGCTGCCACTGAACACGCATTCACAGGTCAGAGCTGGCTCACATTCCGCCAGGCGCTATCGCTCGGTGGTCACGTTCGCAAGGGCGAGCGCGGCACGACCGTCGTCTATGCCGACCGCTTTGTGCCGGTCGACGAACAGCGCCGCGCGAGCGAGAACGGTGAGGAAGCGCAGACCATTCCGTTCCTCAAGCGCTTCACACTTTTCAACATCGATCAATGCGAGGGCTTGCCTCCGGACATCGCAACAACAGCGCCGCCTCCGCCGCCAGACCTGATCGAGCCGAAGGTCGAAAAGCTCATCAAGGCGACTGGCATCGACTTCCGCATCGGCGGCAACCGCGCCTTTTATGCGCCGACAGAAGATTATGTGCAGGTGCCGCCACCGCAAGCCTATTTCGAGCCGATCAACTGGCATCGAACGGCCTTGCATGAGCTGGCGCATGCCAGCGGCCATCCGTCACGTCTCAACCGCGACTTGTCGGGCAGCTTTGGTACCAGGAAGTATGCCTTTGAGGAGTTGGTCGCGGAAATTGCCTCTGCGTTCGGTTGCGCGTCCCTCGGTATCGTACCGACGGTGCGGCACGCCGATTATATCGGCTCGTGGCTCGATGTGTTGCGCGAGGACAATCGTGCAATTGTGCGGGCCGCTTCACAGGCCAGCAAGGTCGCGGACTATCTCCTTGGATTCTTGCCAGCACCCGCTGCCGACATGAAGGCGGAAAAAGCGGACCAGGAAGCGGCGTGAGGCTCCGCCCGGTCACCGCGGGCACGAGAGTGAGAGGGCGGGTCGTTTTCCGCGACGGGTTGGAGGTCGAGAGAGAGGCTCTCGGCCGCCCGTCGTGGAGAATCGGCATGACGAAGGCTGTCCAAAAGATCACGTGTCGCCCTCGCGTAATATTCCGTTCAACAAGCTGGTGCTGAGCCAGTCCAACGTCCGGCATGTGACGGCGGGCATTTCCATCGAGCAACTCGCCGAAAGTATCGCGCAGCGTACGCTCCTGCAGAGTCTCAACGTGCGGGCGGTCGTGGACACTGAAGGCAATGAGACCGGCATGTTCGAGGTGCCGGCTGGTGGCCGGCGCTATCGCGCGCTGGAACTTCTCGTAAGGCAGAAGCGCATGGCGAAGACGCAGGCGGTTCCCTGTGTCGTGCGCGAGGGCGGCATTGCTGAAGACGACTCGCTTGCAGAAAATGACGAGCGGGTAGGGCTTCATCCGCTCGATCAGTTCCGAGCCTTCCAGACCTTGAGTGCCGCCGGCATGTCCGAGGAGGATATCGCGGCTCGGCACTTCGTGACGCCGGCTGTCGTTAAGCAACGACTCCGGCTGGCGTCCGTGTCGGCAAAGCTCCACGACGTCTATGCCAAAGGCGGCATGACCCTCGAGCAACTCATGGCCTTCTCTGTTACAGCCGAGCACGCCAGGCAGGAGCAGGTCTGGGAGAACGTCAGCCGATCCGGATATGATGAGCCCTATCAGATCCGGCGGATGCTCACGGAAAATACCGCGCCCGCGACCGATCGCCGCGTTCAGTTCATTGGGCTGGATGCTTACGAGCAGGCTGGTGGCGGCGTTTTGCGGGATCTGTTCGAGCGCGATGATGGTGGCTGGCTCCAGGACACTGCCTTGCTCGACCGTCTCGTGACAGAAAAACTCAAAGCCGAAGCCGAGTCGATTGCAGCCGAAGGCTGGAAGTGGATTTCGCTCGCGGCCGAATTCCACTACGGCCACACGGATGGCCTGCGTGAGCTGGAGGGCAAACCTGTCGATCTCTCCCCGGAGGAGCAGGCCACCATCGACGCCCTCAACGCGGAGCAGGCCAAGCTTGAATCCGATTATCAGGATGCCGACGAGTTGCCAGATGGGGTCGATGAGCGTCTCGGCGAAATCGAGGCGGCACTGGTCGCGTTCGAAGACCGGCCAATGATTTACGATCCGGCCGAGATCGTCCGCGCTGGCGTCTTCGTCTGCATCGATTCCGAAGGCCGCCTCTCGGTGGATCGGGGTTACGTCCGGCCGGAGGACGACATGTCGGCAGACGATCCTGATATCGGGCAGCCGACACACAGTCAAACGAGGGGAAGGCGGCTGGTACTTCCGTCCAGCACACGGCCATCGCCATCGCGGGTGGCGCTCCTGAGGTGGAAGAAGATGATGAGGACGCCACGAAACGTCTGCCGGATCGGCTGATCACCGAGCTGACGGCGCATCGCACGTTGGCGTTGCGGGATGCGCTAGCAGAAAATCCTGCGATAGCGTTTCAGGCGGTGCTGCACAACTTCGTGCTGACGGCCTTTTACCGCTTCGCATCGTCCGGCGGCTGCCTTGAGATCGGCCTTCGCACGCCGACCTTTCCGGCTCAAGCGCCTGGCTTGAGGGAAAGCGCGTCCGCGACGGCCGTTGAGGCGCGGCATGAGTCCTGGAAAGCACGATTGCCGAACAGCGAGAACGATCTTTGGGATGCGCTCGCAGCTCTCGATTGCGGCGCACAGGCGTCCCTGTTCGCTCACTGTGCGTCATTTGCGGTCAACGCCGTCTTTGAGCCGGCCAACCGCTACAATCAGGGCCGCGTCTCCGCCCACGGCGTCCGCACCCGGCTCGACCAGGCGGATGTGCTCGCGCGCGCCGTCCGCCTCGACATGGTCCGAGCGGGCTGGAAGCCCGCCGTCGACAACTATCTCGGCCGGGTCACCAAACCTCGCATCCTGGAGGCGGTGCGGGAAGCAAGAGGCGAATCGTCCGCGCAATTGATCGACCACCTGAAGAAGGCCGACATGGCCAAGGAGGCTGAGCGCCTTCTCGATGGTTCGGGCTGGTTGCCGGAACCGCTGCGCGTCGTCGAGTCCGGCGTATCCTCACTGGAGCAGGAGAGTGAAGCGGGCCCGCTGCCTGAATTCCTCGGAGAGGACGAGGATCGGGAGAACGCGAACGAGGATGAGGATCCGCAACAACTCGACGCCGCTGAGTGAGATCATGGAGTTGGACGGCTCTGGCCGTCCGTAGATGCTTGGGGACCGGTGTGCAGCGCCGGTCCCCATTTTTCTGGGCGAGCGCTGAGAGGGAGAGCCGGGCCGGGAAGGGTTTTGAGCCGTCGGGGTCAAAGGAGAGCGCCCGATGGTTCGATCCTTTCCTGCTCTCCGAAAGAAACCCTCCCATGACCGAATCTCTCGCCGGCGGCGCTGCCGCCGCGCCGCTCTCGGTGCGCGCCGCTGCACGTCTCACCTCCGCCGCCGTCAGGGCCGCGCGACAGCTCGTGATTGATCTCGAGCGCGGCCGTCGCATCGATGCCGCTGTCCTGCGTAGCGCCATGGGAGCTGCCTTCGGCGCTTCCGACGCCACTGGCGTCTGGAACTGGAAAACCGCCTATGATGTCTGCGAGGCGGCAACTGTTCTGTTCCTTCGCAAGTTTGGTCCCGCAATTCGTGTCAAGGCTGGCTCAACGGCCGCGATGCTGCCGATGCTCGCGAGAATCGCGCGCTGTCTGCCGACCCACACGCGGCGCTCCGAGGACAGCCAAGCCCTTCAACAATTCTCAACGCCGATCCCGCTTGGGCTTGCCGCATGCACGGCGGCCGGCATCACGCCGTCCGACCGAGTTTTGGAGCCTTCCGCGGGGACCGGCCTGTTGGCCATCTTTGCCGAGCTCGCCGGCGGCGCCTTGGTATTGAACGAGCTGGCCGAGGCCCGCGCCGCATTGCTCGATCAACTGTTCGCCAAGATTAAGGTGACGCGGTTCGACGCCGCCCAGATCGATGATCATCTCGATGCGGGTGTCGCACCGAGCGTCGTCTTGATGAACCCGCCGTTCTCGGCACTAGCAAACGTCGATCGACGGATGGCGGACGCGGCGCTCCGGCATATCACCTCAGCCTTGGCGCGTCTTTGCGACGGCGGTCGTCTGGTCGCCGTTACCGGCGCGAGCCTTACGCCGGACAATCCCGCATGGCGAGATGCCTTCGTTCGCCTCCAGGAACGCGCGCGGGTAGTATTTTCTGCCGCAATCGACGGCGCGGTCTATGCGAAACACGGAACGCAGACCGACATGCGACTACTTGTGATCGACAAGCAGCCTGCCGCAGACCCGAAAGTCCTTCCCGCCTCGCTGGGCATGGCGGGCGATGTCGCCACATTGCTCGGCTGGGTGAGCCAGCATGTGCCTCCAAGGCTGCCGGTCGCCACCCCCGTCGTGGTCGACGTCATCAGGCGCCCCGGGACGCCGCGGCCGGTCGGCGCCTTTGCACCGCGACCATGGTCGACTTCGGGAAATGTCGCGACCGAGGGCGTCGAGCTCACTTACGAGACTGTCGAGTGGACGCCTCCGGAAGGCGCTCGACTGACCGACGCGCTTTATGATGAATACGCGCTGCATGCGATCCGTATTCCGGACGCGCATGCGCATCCGAACAAGCTCGTGCAGTCCGCCGCGATGGCCTCGGTCGCGCCGCCGAAGCCGTCTTACCGGCCCCACCTGCCGGCCAATGTCGTGGCGGATGGCATCCTCTCCGACGCCCAGCTTGAGAGCGTCATCTATGCCGGCGAGGCGCATTCCGAGTTTCTTGCGGGCTTCTGGACCGTGGATGGGGCCTTTGATGTTGTCGCGGCCGCACGCGACGATGCAGAAAACGCCGTCCGCTTTCGCCGCGGCTGGTTCTTGGGCGACGGCACCGGGGCGGGCAAGGGACGGCAGGTCGCCGGTATCCTGCTCGACAACTGGCTCAAGGGTCGCCGCCGCGCGGTCTGGATCAGTAAATCCGACAAGCTGATCGAAGACGCGCAGCGCGACTGGTCCGCGCTCGGCATGGAGCGGTTGCTCGTGACGCCACTGTCAAGGTTTCGCCAGGGCGCACCGATCCGGCTCGCGGAAGGCGTCCTTTTCACCACCTACGCTACGCTGCGCACCGATGAGCGTGGCGAGAAGCTATCGCGCGTGCGGCAGATCGTTGAATGGTTGGGCTCCGACTTCGACGGAGTGATTGTCTTCGACGAGAGCCACGCGATGCAGAACGCGGCAGGCCAGAAGGGCGAGCGCGGCGACCTCAAGGCGATTGCTTGCAATCGTCCCGGGGCGGCTTCCCAGCAAGGGCGCGCGGGCCTGAGGCTCCAGCACGCGTTGCCGAATGCCCGCGTCGTCTATGTTTCGGCGACCGGTGCCACCACGGTCCACAATCTCGCCTACGCCCAGCGGCTGGGCTTATGGGGCGGCGACGATTTCCCGTTCGCCACCCGGGCGGAGTTCGTCGAGGCCATCGAGGAGGGTGGTGTCGCGGCGATGGAGGTACTCGCGCGCGATCTCAAGGCGCTCGGTCTCTACGCGGCGAGGTCTTTATCTTACGGGGGCGTCGCGTACGAGCTCATCGAGCACCAGCTCACGCCCGAGCAGGTTCGCATCTACGACGCCTACGCCGGAGCGTTCAGCGTCATCCATAACAATCTCGATGCCGCGATGCGGGCCGCGAACATCACCGGCGAGACCGGCACGCTGAACGGCCAGGCCAAATCGGCCGCGCGATCTGCGTTCGAGAGCGCCAAGCAGCGTTTTTTTGGTCACCTGCTGACCTCGATGAAGACGCCGTCGCTGATCCGCTCGATCGAACGCGATCTTGACGCCGGCCACGCCGCCGTCATCCAGATCGTTTCGACCGGCGAGGCGCTGATGGAGCGCCGCCTCGCTGAGATTCCGACCGAGGAGTGGGGCGACGTCCAGGTCGACATAACTCCGCGCGAGTATGTCCTCGACTATCTCGCCCATTCGTTTCCGGTACAGCTCTACGAGCCTTTCACCGACCAGGAGGGCAATCTCTGCTCCCGGCCCGTCTATCGCGACGGCCAACCGGTCGAGAGCCGGGATGCCGTCGCTCGCCGCGACCGCCTCATCGAGAAGCTCGCGTCGCTGCCTCCGGTCCCGGGCGCGTTGGACCAGGTGATCCAGCGCTTCGGCACCGACATGGTCGCGGAGGTCACAGGCCGCTCGCGCCGCATCGTTCGCAAGGGCGACCGGCTGGTGGTCGAAAACCGGGCCGGTTCGGCCAACCTCGCCGAGACCTCGGCCTTCATGGACGACGTCAAGCGGATTCTCGTTTTCTCCGACGCGGGCGGCACGGGAAGGAGCTACCATGCCGAGCTGTCGGCGCGGAATCTCCGCCTGCGGGTCCACTATTTGCTCGAGCCCGGCTGGAAGGCGGACGCCGCGATCCAGGGGCTCGGCCGCACCAACCGGACCAACCGGGCGCAGCCGCCACTGTTTCGTCCTATCGCGACCGACGTCAAGGCCGAAAAGCGCTTTCTCAGCACCATCGCGCGCCGGCTTGATACGTTGGGTGCCATCACGCGTGGCCAACGCCAGACCGGAGGGCAGGGCCTGTTCCGGCCCGAGGACAATCTCGAAAGCCGGTACGGCCGCGACGCGTTGCGCCAGCTCTACACGCTGCTGGCGCGGGGCAAGGTCGACGGCTGCTCGCTCGAGCGGTTTGAGGATGCGACCGGCCTGAAGCTCACGGATGCTAATGGGCTCAGGGATGACCTGCCTCCGATCACGACTTTCCTGAACAGGTTGCTGGCCCTCACGATCGATCTTCAGAACGTTCTGTTCACCGTCTTCGAGCAGCTCTTGACCGCCCGGATCGAGGGCGCTGTCGCCTCGGGCAGCTATGACGTCGGACTGGAAACGCTCAGCGCCGAGAGCTTTGCCGTCACCGACCGGCGGACCATCTATGTCCATCCGGGCACTGGCGCCGAGACCCGGCTTCTCACCATCACCCAGCGCCAGCGCAATCATCCTGTGAGCCTGGATGACGCTCTCGCTCATGTTTCCGATCCTCGAGCCATCCTGTTAATCAATGAGCGCTCGGGACGAGCAGCGGTGCAGGTCGCGGCTCCGAGCTTCATGCTTGATGACGGCGAGATCGAGCGGCGCGTCCGCCTGATCCGGCCCGTGGAACAGCATAGCGTCCCCTTAAGAATGATGGCGGAAAGCCATTGGGTCGAAGTGGACCGCGGACGCTTCGCCGCGGCCTGGCTGGCGGAGCTTACCGAGATCCCAGCGTTCACGGGAAGCACGATCCACATCGTGACCGGGTTGCTGCTGCCGATCTGGAAGCGGCTGCCGAACGAGTCGACGCGCGTCTATCGGCTGCAGAGCGACGCGGGCGAGCGGATCGTCGGCCGCAAGGTCTCGGTTACCTGGGTCACGAATGTCCTTGCGGCTGACGCGCCGGCGCTCGCGCCAGACGCCGCTTTCGCCGCGCTGATGGAGGGGCGGACCGTCCTCGAACTTGCGGAGGGTCTCCAGCTTCGCCGTGTCCGGGTGATGGGCGCACACCGCCTCGAACTGGCGGGCTTCAACGACACCATGCGCGATCGCTTGCGGGCTTACGGCCTCTTTGGAGAAATCATCTCCTGGAAGCTGCGCATGTTCGTGCCCACGGACGGGAACGGTGTCGAGATTTTGTCCAAGGTACTCGACCGTTATCCGGTCGAGCGTGCCAGTGAGCGGGAGGCCGCCTGATGCGTCGCGAGCCTTGCGAATTGGCACGCCGCCTCGCGCGCGAGGCCGAGGCGGTGTGCCGCCACTATCTCTCCAACGGCAAGCGGCAGGGCCGGTACTGGCTGGTCGGGGATGTCCACAACACCCCTGGCCGCTCGTTGTTTGTGCGGCTCAAGGATTTGCCGAAAGGCCCTGCCGGAAAATGGACCGACGCCGCAACCGGCGAGCATGGCGATCTTCTCGACGTCATTCGTGAAACATGCGGCTTGCGCGATTTCCGGGAGGTCGCAGAGGAGGCGAGGCGCTTTCTGAGGCTGGCTCGTAGTGAACCGGAGGTCGCCCCGAAACCCGCTCGTCCGTTAGCACCGGCTGGATCGCAAGAGGCGGCGAGACGGCTCTTCATGATATCCCAACCGATCGAGGGGACGCTGGTGGAAACATATTTGCAGCGTCGCGGAATCGCCCACGTGCACCATGGTGGCAGTCTGCGCTTCCATCCGCGCTGCTATTATCGGCCCGACGAACACCTGCCAGCCGAGACCTGGCCGGCGATGATCGCCTGCGTCACGGATCTCGAATGCAGGATCACTGGCGTGCATCGCACCTGGCTCGACCCGGACGGCTTTGATCGCATTCGGCTGGGCAAAGCTCCGATCGATACCCCACGACGCGCGATGGGCGATCTCCTCGGCAATGCGGTTCGCTTCGGCATGGTGGACGACGTGCTCGCTGCCGGCGAGGGAATCGAAACCATGCTTTCGCTTCGTTACGTGCTGCCGAGCATGCCCATGGCGGCTGCGCTCTCGGCCAATCACCTCTCAGCCATGGTGCTTCCCAATGGGCTGCGCCGGCTCTACATCTCCCGCGATCTCGATGCTGCCGGCGATGTGGTGCAGGCGACTCTCAGCCAGCGCGCAGCGGACGCCGGCATTGAAGCAATCGCGCTGTCGCCCCGGCTGGGCGACTTCAACGAAGATCTCCATGTCTTCGGCCTCGATGCCGTCCGAGCAGCGTTGCGGCTCCAGCTCGTGCCAGAGGACGTCGTTCGCTTCCTGCATTCCTCGACGGTGCCCGCGGAATAGCTCCCGGTCTTCAATCGACGTTGATGGGCCAGTCATAGGCGAGGCCAATACCGGAAGAGGACGCGACCTTGCGCCTTCTAGAGGACGATCGGACGGCAAGCGGGTGCGGGCCGGCAATGGCTGCGTCCGGCTATTTTCCGCCGCGCGCCTGCGATGTGAAGACACATCGTACGTTTGGCTAGCGCGCTTTGCATCGCGAAGCAAAATAGCCGGCCTCCGCCATCCTCCGCTGCCGCTTCGGCCCTTTCGGGTTCTGGCACGCTCCGCCCGCCGTCAGAGGATCGCCACGAAGGCCGCGATGGTCGCGGCCGATCCGGCAAGGACCTCTTCCCGTGACCAACCATGAAGACATCGAACCGCCGCACAACTCTTCTCCGACCGACCACGTCATCACCGAACTACAGCTCTTCGGCCATCGTCCATTCGACGACCAGCCCGATCCAAGACCGCTCCCCGAGGGCAAGATGATTGGCGGCGCCGTCGCGGATATATTCGACGCCTTGGTCGCAACCCTGAGCGACACGCGGCTTGAGCCGGATCTTGACGATCTGCTCTGGTCGACAGTCAACCTGTTCCATCGTGCCGTCGACCGCATCGAGCGGCAGCTCGATAATAACGAACAGGCGCAGCAGAAGAGCCAACGCGAGCAGAACGGCTCCGAAGTGCGATCGGTCGAGCTTGAGCGCCTGACAGCCGAAGGCATCACGCTGATCGAGCGCCGCAACTGCCTGGAGCTCTTTCGCGACCAGTCCATCGAACGATTTGAGGTCAACACCGGCGCATCCTGGCGGCCGCGATCGGGATCATTGGTCAACCACCGCACGCTCACCGCGGCAATGATCGACTCCCGCGACTTCATTGCCGCCAAACGACGCGCCGAGACCGAGGTCTTGTTGCCACCAGGACCGAAAATCGCACTCACCGGCGGGCTCGACTTCAATGACCACAACCTCATCTGGGATCGCCTCGACAAGGTTCATGCCAAGCACCCGGACATGGTCCTCCTGCATGGCGGCTCTCCCAAGGGCGCCGAACTGATCGCCTCCAAATGGGCGACGAGCCGCAAGGTGCCACAGATCGCGTTCAAGCCCGACTGGACCAGGCACGCCAAGGCGGCGCCGTTCAAGCGCAACGATGCGATGCTCGAACTCCTGCCGATCGGCGTCATGCATTTCCCGGGCACGGGAATTCAGGACAATCTCGCTGACAAGGCGAAGCGGCTCGGTATTCCCGTTTGGAAGTTCGGCGGCGCATGAGCGCCGTCTACTCGCCTCCAAGCCGACCAAGATGGAGTTGCGCGCCGCAACTTCGCCTCGTTTCGATTTTACGTGCAAAGCCGCGCCGCGGTGGTGGTGGAGGCGCGACCAATACGTCTGTGCATTGGAGCCACCGCCATGCTCGCCCTTGGGCTTGCCCTCAATACGCTTGGCATCGGTTTGTTCTGCTGGCTAATGTTCGCGCTGGCGGTCTATGCCTTGCCGTTTTTCGTCGCAGTTACCGTCGGAATGTCGGCATTTCGTGATGGCGCGGGCGTCTTTGGCGCACTGCTTATCGGAATTGTTTCTGGCGCGCTGACGCTTGCCGCTGGTCAGCTCACTCTCGCCGTTAGTCAGTCCTTGACCTTGCGCGTCGCGATCGCAACCGTCTTCGCGGTCCCCGCGGCAATCGCCGGCTATCATGTGGTGTTTGCCCTGTCGCAGATCGAGGTCGCCTCGCTGGTTTGGCGCGAGGCCTTTGCTTGCGTAGGTGCGCTTTGCATCGGCGGCACGGCATGGGCGCGTTTGACCTTTTTCGCGAGGACCCGCCCATCGGACTCGGCCGGGGTGGTGGAGAATACACCTCGACCAGTTCTTACCGCCGCCAAGCACGAGCAATGAGGCGTCGTTGCCATCAGGTCCAGCAAGCTCGCACAGAGAGACCA
The DNA here is from genome assembly GCF_040547985.1 of Bradyrhizobium sp. LB14.3. Taxonomy (NCBI): domain Bacteria; kingdom Pseudomonadati; phylum Pseudomonadota; class Alphaproteobacteria; order Hyphomicrobiales; family Nitrobacteraceae; genus Bradyrhizobium; species Bradyrhizobium sp. LB14.3. The sequence goes on along the minus strand of NZ_JBEPQT010000010.1, from coordinate 39,954 downwards.
GGTTGAACGAGAGAGCGTCGAGCTTGAGCGAGAGGTAACCGCGCTTCTCCTCGAAGCCTTTAAGCAAGCCCCACCAATCTCTGTCTGGCCCGCATAGCTGCGGTGAGGCGCGCCGTGCTCGATCATTTCTGCGGGGACGATACCGCCCTTTGCGGCAGATTGTTTCTCCTTCTGCGCGGATCCGTACCGACCTCTTGCTCACCACACCGAGATTCGCCAAATCTTCTCCTTAAGATTGCGGTTCAGCACGCGGACGCACGTGGCCTCTTTGATGGCTCGATCTGGCCCAAGAGCGGCTGCGCCTCGATCGTCTGAGCCGCAACGCCGTTGGAGCGACTTTCTTCCCCTGGGCTGGCGCCCATTCCTCGCGAGACAAGAAAGTCGCTCCAACGGCGTCCTCCGCTGCGCTCCGGCCCGCCAGCGGGTGCGTCGCCGATCGTCTTCGGCCTTTAGATCGCCATCGAGGCCGCGGTGGTCGCGGGCTCGAAACACAACAGGAGAAGTGACATGGCTAACATCGGTTCTTTCAAGAAAGTCGGCAACGATTTCCAGGGCGAGATCGTCACCCTGAGTTTGCAGGCCAAGGGCGCCCGCATCGTCGCCGAGACCAACCGCTCCAACGACAACGCTCCCAGCCACCGCATCTACGTGGGCCGGGCGGAGATCGGGGCGGCCTGGTCCAAGCGCTCCGAGGAGGGCCGCGATTACCTCTCGCTCAAGCTCGACGATCCCTCGTTCAACGCGCCGATCTACGCGAACCTGTTCGACGACGAAGGCGGCGAGGGCTACACGCTCTTGTGGTCGCGGCCGCGCAAGAACGGGGAGTGAGGCCGCGGTCCAAAGCCCCGCCCGAGTTGATCGGGCGGGGACTTTCTTGAACCCTTGGCTGCAGTCGATCTTGCTCGAGGTAAAACTATTTTGTCGTCCACTCCGCGAGGGGAGATCGCCGCCAACATTCACCGCAAAGGCCTTGCAACCGTAGGAGCCGAAACCATGTTCGTCGGTCCGGATGAGACAAAGACGAGAAGCGGCCGCCGGGCGTTGGGAAGTCGCTATGCCGAGCTCAACGTTGCCATTTCCGACGTTGGCGCTCGCCGGCAGGCGCGTCGTGCGAGCGCGACTCCAATCGAGCCATTGACGGACTCAAGCTGTTTCGAGGCGACAGCGCGAGCAAGCAGCGATCGCCCTAGCAGGACGTGGCCTCGTTAGGATGCAGCCAGCCATAACCGAATGGATACGAATCAAACGAAGGCAAGAAGGATAGCAATCTAGCCGTCCGGTCAAACGCAACCGTTCCTCATCCCGTCGAGCTTCGGTACTTTTGAGGCAGGGGGACATGAACAGACGTTGCGTGTCCGCCAGAGTGACCAGCATTGCGAAGACTACCTTCGAGTATCGGTCCGCGCAAGTTGGCGGAGCCGCTTTGCGCCAACGAAGGTTCGATATTCGGGAAGCTCGAGAAATTGAGCAAACGGCCAGATCACCGGAGCGGACTGCTTCTTGCTCAGATGAATAGCTTGGTTATCGCCCAGGTAGAGCGCGACATGTGCTCCCCAAGGGTTTTCCGTTCGATTGAAAAGCAAGAGGTCGAGCGGCTTCAATTCATCTGACACCAAGCAGGTGTCGGTGGTGTCCTCCCACAGGTTGCTCGACCGAAATGGGTAAACGTCATACCCGAAATGCTTAAGCAGCGCGTAGGCGAAGTTCTGGCAATTCGGGCTCTCTGAAAGGCTCGGCAGAATTGGCGTATCTGGATCGTGCTCTTGATTGTACCTAATCCTCCAGAAGTGGTCGGGTATCATGTCCGCAGACACGGTCTTCATAATCTTAAACTTTCGTGCTCGAGCGTTGAGGTATCTTACTGCCTTGCCGTGGCTGCATCAATTGTCAACAGAGCAACGGCACTCCGACCTGAGGACTTCCGGCGAATAATCGGCAGTAACAATCCCTGCTGTGTCGCAATCGAGAAAGCCGGCCGATTGGTTGCGAGGTACATGGGCGACGGCGGCCTTCTATTTCGGCTATCTGCGGAAGGTGCGCCCGCGCAACCACCGCACCGGTCCCGATGGGCCGGAATCCTGGCGCCGTTGCCGTCGTTGACGTTCATGCTTACACTTTGGGCGCGCGAACCTATTTTGCCAACTGCGTGGCGGCAGTGCCGCGCGAATTCGGTCACCAACAAAGAGGACGGCGAGCACCTTCCTCTCACTCTGCGACTCGGCGGCGTCGTACTCTTGCCGCGTCAAGGTTGACCCAGAACTCGGAATACACATCGCGATGAGCGAACGAGAGAGCCGTGATAGTCCTTGCCCATCAGCACGCCAGCCGAGTTGGCGAAGCAGGATGGCAGCGGCACGAATTCCTTTGTCACGATCTGCATCTCTCAAGGGATATTTTGACTCAAACTCGGCGAGAAGATGCGCCGGTTCGATCAGTCCAATGTGTCGGAGTTCGTAGAGCGACTCCCTCGGGCACTCGCCCGGATGATTGCGCGTCATTAACCCGTGAAGCCACTCTAGTGCCTATCCCGAATTCGCACGTCATCGCCTCCACGACGCCCGGATTCAAGACACTCGAATTGGCAGAGAAGATCGCTGCAAATGGCAACGGCCAACTAAAGGTTGTGTCGGCGCTGGTGTTTGGTGAGGTCCAGCAGAAGTCGCGCGAGGGCGGCCCTTGAGATCCGAAGCATTTCGAGAGCGCGTACCGCATGGTGCGAACGCCGTCAGGTCCTGTGATATTGGTCGACGATGTGTGTACGAGCGGCGGCCACCTGGTCGCAGCGTATTGACGTCTCAACAAACAGGCCAGTCCAGTTGTGCTCGCCTGCACGTTTGGCAAGACGACCAAGGCTCGGCTTAAGAATCCCATCGGAATGCGCGAAGACCAGATCGACGTGACTCGTCGATAGAAGCGCTTGGCACCACGAGAAGTCGGTCCAACTCGGCATCATCCAAAACCGTGTTCGATCCGGGCGCGAAGCCGGAATACAGTTTCCAGCTTGCTGTGCCAGATCAGCAGATCAGCTTCGAGTACGTGTCAACCGTCGCCTCCAAGACGCGAGCGGCGGAGGGACCGGATAGTATCGTTGGGTGATCTCCATTGCGCAGCTTGCTTTTCCTTGCGCTAACGCGGCCGCATGACTTGATCGGCCGGCCGGCACATTCACTCCACTGGCCGCTACCCATTTTCTGGCGCCGGTCCTTTCCGTCCCGCAGCCACAGGGTCTGCGAAGTCTCAACGGCGAAATGCAGCTAAGTATCCAGCTCTAGTCTGGCCGCGGATTCTTCTTCTTCGCAGGACGTGTCAGCAGGTCCGTGACCTCAACGCCAAGAGCGCGCGCAAGACGCTCGACGACATCTATACCAGCCGCATAAACACTCCGCTCGAGCGAGCTGATGTAGGTTCGGTCAATCTCGGCACGATGTGCCAGCTCCTCCTGTGACAGGCGACGGGCGTGTCTGTACTTCCTCAAATTGATCGCCAATATCTCGCGTATATCCATACGCGAGAGGCCATGCTCTTGTAGAGTATTTCGCCACGGAGTATTCTCTACAAATCATCAGGCGCGGGCATGTTCAGCTGCTTTCTATGTTGTTGGCGTGGCGAATGCAGTTACAGCTGCTGCGTTCAAGAAGCCGGCGTGGAAGTACACAGATGCCGCTCTAATTCTTGGGCAGAAACTCCATGAAAACTCCGCCACTTGACCCGGATGTCGCGACCTCTGCACCCGCAGATCCCGCAGTCACGTCCTATGACGAGGAGCATCTGGTGACGTATTGGCGCCTTCTCGACGCGGTGACCCATGGCGCTGATTGGAAGGAAGTAGCTCGCGTCGTGCTGCATATTGATCCAGAAAGCCAATCCGTGCGGGCTCGAACCGCCTTCGACAGCCATCTGGCGCGCGCAAGATGGTTGGCACATCACGGCTACCGTCATATGTTGCGCGGCGGCGCAGGTTGATAGCAGGATTTACCACTTGGCCACCCCCAGTTAAGAAATCAATTCTCTCCGTCCATGACGGATCCGTTGTGAGCATCACGGGAAACAGAATTGACGCCCTCCAGGACAACCTGATTTGCACAGCCTTGCGCCTGACTGGGGCACTGTGGACCCAATCGCCCTTTGCGGGTCTCTAATCTCAAGTAGGGGCGACCGAGTAATATTATGGACGAATCTTGGCCGTCTTCTCCTCAAGCAATTGGGCGGGGCGAACTTCGAGAGCCTGCGAAACTTGCCACATCGTAAGCAGGGTCACATTTTGCAACCCTCTTTCCATACTACTGATGAACGCACGATCGACACCCATGCGCTCTGCCACAGCTTCTTGGCTCAGGCGAAGGTCTAAGCGAAATCGACGCGTGTTTGCTCCAAAAAGCTTGCGAATGTCCATCCGCAGGATAGGAAGCAATCGCGTATTTTGGCGCTACGTGTTATAATACGCGGCGAGGCTTCGTCGGGCTAAGGCTCGATTCGTTCCGCTTCGGCGGGCGCTGTTCGCGCACACAGAAATAGAGATAGATCCGGCGTCTTGTGGCTTTATGGCACGGTTGTGGCATGCCATCTAGAAATTGAGTAGGATCGAGCAACGAAGTTGATGGTACGGCCATGCAGACACCCCCACTCGAGCCCGACCTGGCCGATTCAGCTCCGAACGATCCAGTCCTTACGTCCTATGACGAGAAGCATCTGGTGACCTATTGGCGGCTGCTTGATGCAGCAGCCGCGGGTGCTGATTGGAGGGAGGTCTCGCGAATCGTCCTGCACATCGATCCCGATCGTGAGCCGACACGCGCCCGCAGGGCTTTCGATACTCATCTGGCCAGAGCAAATTGGATGGCGGACCGCGGCTATCGCGAGCTGCTTCGCGGCGGCACCGGCAAGTAGCAGAAAACAGCTGTCGCAAGCTTTTTCTCGAGAATAGCCGTCTGCGGAAATTCTGGTGATGCCCTGCAGGCATCGCGTGATGCCAGATTACTGACTTGTCGAACAACTGAAGGTTACGTAGATCGTCTCCTACTACGGCCTGGCTTTTGGGATCATCTTAATGTCGACATTCGATTGGCGCTCACCGGAGAGTTATCAGCGCGCAATTACCTCAGGTGAAATGGAAGATTTCGCGTGGGAGCTCCTCCGCCGCAATCCTGAATATCAACGGGACTACCGGGAGGCGCGCGCCAACGGCGGGCACGTAAGCCCCGAGTTCAGAAGGAGATGGGGCGTCTGCTTTCGCCCATGACCCGCAAGGGTCTTTCTACGAGCAGACCATCTTCTGGGCGCCCGAGGCGATGCCAACGGTGGTGCCGATCGTTCGGAGAGCGTCCGGTCCTCAAGGTTCGGACGTAGTACTTCCGCTTGCTGACCTTACGTCGGCCACCATGAGGCAAGCACCGGACGGCTGGCATGCCATCTTGCTGGTCCAGGGCGCGCAGCATCGATTATGGCTCAGAGAGGCCCCGCACCTCGGTACCGGATATGCCACCGAATTGCCGCTTGACGAAAATTTCGTCGCGCGCGCCCACGCCGCACATCGCTTATGGCGAGCGTTGAACGGCCGCCCGCCGGGACCTGCCTTTCATGGGCTTTCGGCCCAGCAGCGGAAAAGGCTCGGCCTGGCTCTGCGAGCGCGGGATGGGCATGAGGATGGCGCATCCTATCGAACGATCGCGGAGGTGATGTTCGGCAAAAAGAGGCTCATCGAGCGCGGCTGGAAGACCCATGACCTGCGCAGCCGTACCATTCGCCTGGTCAAAGCCGGTCGCTTCATCGTGCGTGCCGGCTACCGTGCATTGTTTCGATCGAGATCCCGCAAGAAATAGATCTGCATAGCGTACAACTGATGCAACCAGGTCAGGTTTGGCGCCTCTCGCCCTCCCGCTGACTTCACCGGCGGGCGGCCCGCGGTTGGATCTTACGCCTCATGCGTGCCGATCGCCTGCGGCGCATCGGAGCGCGTCGAACTTTCCCGCACCACGCCCAACAGCTGAGACGTCCCTGGCTGCGCAGCAGAATCGTCGGCCGATTGCTGACTACCAAAGCCTGCAGTCCTCTTTTCGCGATCGCAGCGCGAAAGCAAAAGGAGGGGTGCCGAAATCGTCCTAACAATGTTCGGCATCCCCTCACGTGCGTTCGCTCCTCCATGGTGTCCGTCGACGCGCGATCAAACTCCGTCGCGCTCCATGACATCACGGGAGCGATCCGATGCCCGACCCGAACGCCGGCACGCCGCAGCGCTATCTTCGCACACCAGAAGCGGCACGCTTTCTTGGCCTCTCCGGCCGCACCCTCGAAAAGCATCGCACCTATGGCACAGGTCCGACCTACCGCAAGCTGGGCGGCCGCGTCGTCTACGCGCTCGAAGACCTGAAAGCATGGGTGGACCGCGGCGCCAAAACGTCGACCAGCGATCCCGGGGTTGGCACGGTCTTGCCCGCCAAGCGGCACGCGCCCATCGCTTACGCAGGCAAGGAGCGGCGCTGACCCATGCCGGACGGCAACTCCTTTGCGCGCTGGCGGCGCAACTCAGAACGGGATCAGCTCGATCTGTTTCGCGCTCTTCCCGGTGATCTCGCGCCGCGTGACGCGCAAGACCTAATGGCTTATCCGTTCTTTTCGCTGGCGAAGTCAAAGCGGACCGTTCCCATCGATTTTGGGGCCGGCACAATCAAGATTCGTGTCGAAGCTGTGCCGGAACATGGCATGGCGACCATCTGGGATGCGGACGTGCTGATATGGGCCGCCTCGCAAATTATCCAGGCGCGTGATGCAGGTTTGAAGACATCGCGGTTGATGGCCGCCACCCCTTACGAGATCCTGACTTTCGTTGGACGCGGCACAAGCGTGCGCGACTACGATCGCCTCAAAGCTGCGCTCGACCGCTTGCAATCGACCACCGTGATGACATCCATTCGCCAGCCGACCGAGCGCCGGCAGCATCGGTTCTCGTGGATCAACGAATGGAAAGAGACGGCGGATATGCACGGCCGCGCCCGCGGGCTCGAGCTGATCCTGCCAGACTGGTTCTACACGGGTGTTCTGAACGAAGCACTCGTGCTGACGATCGACCGCGCCTATTTCGATCTGACTGGTGGACTGGAGCGCTGGCTTTATCGCCTCGTGCGCAAGCACGGCGGTCGCCAAAAGGGCGGCTGGAGCTTTGATCTTGTGCACCTCCACGCCAAATCGGGCTGCCTATCGCCACTCAAGCACTTCGCATACGACCTGCGCCAGATCGTTCGACAGCAGAGATTGCCAGGATATGAACTGGTCATCTCGAACGACCCAAATGGGACGGAACGGCTGAACTTCGCTCCCACTCCGGTCGACCCGCTTACCCACCGGCTGCGCAAGCGCGGGCTGATCTCTGGCTCGGGGGAAAACCTGTGAATCCCGCCGTGCTATCAGGGACCAGCGCCACCGTGCCATCGGGGACCCAAACCGCGTGCGATCAGGGACCGCTATCGCGGAAAAGCCCTTGCCACAGAGGAGCTTCCGCTTCCTCTAACTTTCCTAACCAGGAATCCTTCGGATTCCTTCTAACGGACCCCCAGTCCACGTCGCGGCAGAGTTCGTGGCTGTCCGGTGAGCCTACCACGTGCGCCAACCTCCGCACGACAGCGGCTGAGCTGCGTCTTGGTTCGTGCCAATGGGTCTTCGCAGTCCTGGACCTGCAGGATCGTTGTCTCCTCTTCAGGCGCGCTTCGCGTTCTGACGCGACCGTGCGCGCGAACCAGTCGTGCTTCGCCCCGCTTGTCGTCTGCCTATCACGCCTCCTCGTCCTGGACTTCAGATCGCCACGTCTCAGCACCGCGCCTGCCGTCTTGCGACATGGAATTTCAATATGAATGATCTCACGACGGTTGAGCTCCTGTGGCTCGAGAAACGCATCGAAAACCGCATTCGGTTCGGCCGGCCTACATCGGAAATGATCATCGACCATCACCGGCGTGTTCTTTCATTTGCGCCTGGCAGCATTTTTGCGTTCGTACGCTGGAGCTCCAATGACTTCGGAACCGTACTGTCACGCATCGATATTCTGCGCGCGCGCGCGCCGGGGCAACGCTACTCGACCGTGCCTTGGATCAGTCCCGGCGGCGAGAGCCTGCTGAGATTGTCCGGTTGGCCGAAGGTCGAACGTGTCCTGCAGCTGATCGAGGCGGTGGAAGCACTCGGCATCGATCCTGCCGACGCGGCGCCCGACTACTGGCACCACGCGCATAACCGCCTTTCGGTGAATGAGACTCCGCGAAGCTACACCCGTGCGCGTCACCAGGCGTGGCTCCGGCGCCAAAGGGTGACACTCTGATGGGCCGGCTCATAACAATTCTTGCAATGTGCGGGGGCACGGCTCTTGCGCTCTCCGCCGACCGGGGCACAGCGCCATGGTATATTTGGAACGCTTCGCATAGCGTGCCGATCGGTCTTTACCGCTTGCAGCCGGTAGAGCGTCTCCGTGTCACCTCGCTCGTAGCCGTTCGCCCGCCTGACCCGCTTGCGGCCTTCCTTGATTTGAACGGGTATCTGCCGCTCGGCGTTCCCATGCTCAAGCGGGTCTTGGCGCTCCCGGGGCACACCGTCTGCAGACGAGAACTCACCATCCTCGTCGACGGCATCGAGATGGGCGAGGCCCGCGAGCGTGATGGCCGTGGCCGGCCTTTGCCCGCATGGCAAGGATGCCACGTCCTGGCGGCCGACCAGATCTTTCTGATGAACTGGCAATCGGACGATTCTTTTGACGGCCGCTATTTCGGGCCGATCGCGGCCTCCGCCGTCATCGGCCAGGCTTTGCCAGTGTGGACAAAGGACGAATGACCATGCTCGCCTCGCTTCATCGACTTACAGCTTCATCATGCTTCCGCGGACCACAATCCCTTTGCTCATTCCCGGCCAAGCTCGTCAGCAGATGCGGGCGCGCCGATGATGATCAGCTGCAAAGCCCGCACGTTGACTTCTCTCAGGCTGCGCTCGAGGCGATGCGGGCATGCCGTCCATCCCTGCGTATCCTCGCGGCATTCCTGGCAGCTTTTGCAGCTGTCGAATTGCCGTCGAGCTGTCGAGCCCAATCCGAATTGCAGGCGCCTGCTCCGCCCTCAACATGCCTTGGCAAATTCGTCCCATATGCGGCCTTCATTGCCGAGGCGTCGCGCCGGTTTGCAGTTCCCGTGCAATTCGTTTGTGCCGTGATCCAGGTCGAAAGCAGTGGCAAAGCGCACGCAGTGTCATCTCGAGGTGCCCTGGGCTTGATGCAAATCATGCCAGGGACGTGGGTCGACCTGAGCGCCCGCTACACTCTAGGCATCGACCCCTTTGACCCCCATGACAACATTTTCGCCGGGGTCGCCTACCTGCGAGAGATGCTGGACCGGTTCGGCTCGGACGGATTTCTCGCCGCCTACAACGCAGGCCCCCAGCGCTACGCGAAGCATCTGACGACGGGGCGCGCGCTGCCTGAAGAAACCCTGGCCTACCTGAACAAACTCGAGCCATTGACCGGCATGATACAGCGCTGGCGCGATGTTTCGGTCCCTGGTCACGGCACAAATTGGAAGCAAGCCAAGCTGTTCGTTCCGCGATTTTATCGCTGGTCGAGCGAACGGAGCTCGGCATCCGCTCTGCACGAAACGCCTTCATCGAAAGACAGGCTGAATTCCCACACGACTGAACTTTTGCCCCATGCGACTGGCCTTTTCGTGCGCGATCGGGGAAGGTGAAGTCTCAATGGCGATAATCGCATCTCCTCGCACGCCATCGCAAGGTCTCGCATTTTGGAAAGTGATGAGGACACGGGCGGAAGGAGCGGACCGGGGATGGCAGGATAAAAGCCGCAAGGTGCGGCCGGTCGGTTGTGAGAAATCTTGCTTTAGTTTCAATCATCCAATGCAACTTGCGAATCTTGAGCGCACATTTTCAGTTTTGCCAAATTGCAGCCGCGGCTCAGCTTTTCGCACTCTGCCAACAAACCATGGCCGGTAAGGACGATTTCCGAATCCGCCCTGGCCGCATTCGCTCTACGCGAGCGCCGCGGGCAAAGCCGTTTCTGGCGCAGGCCCTCAGAGCCGCGCAGAAGGCCGGCGGTCTGTCACGCGGGTACCGCCGTGGAACAAACTTCGGACGTGGACGCGCCGCGAGTCTTGCAGCATCCAGACTGCTCAACAACCGCGCTCGCGGCGCCATGGTCAAGGCGCGGGTGGTTCGCCGAATGCGCACGCCCGGGGCGCTGCGGGCCCATCTTGGTTATCTGCAGCGTGACGGGGTCACCCGGGACGGAGCGCCAGGCAAGCTCTTTGACGCTCTCGGAGATGAAGCAGATGGCCGCGCCTTCGCCGAACGCTCCGAGGGTGACCGGCATCATTTCCGCTTCATCGTTTCGCCCGATGATGCAGGCGAGCTCACCAGCCTGCGCAGCTTCACCCGTGAGCTCATGGATCAGGCCTCGCGCGACCTTGGAACGCGCCTCGAATGGGTCGCGGTCGATCACTGGAATACGGAACACCCGCACATTCATATTCTCGTGCGCGGCCGCGCCGATGATGGAAAAGACCTCGTCATCAGTCGCGACTACATCGCAAGCGGCTTGCGGGCCCGGGCCGGCGATCTCGTCACCCGTGAACTGGGTCCCCGATCCGAGCTCCAGATCCGCGAAGGGCTGGAGGCCGAGGTGAGCGCCGAACGCTGGACCAGGCTCGACCGGGTGCTCGCGCGGCAAGCGGCATTGGCCGATGGGGTCATCGATTTAAGGCCGGAACGGGATGGTGCCCGGGACCAGTTACGAGACATTCGGATCGGGCGGATGCGGATGCTGGAGCGCCTGGGTGTGGCAGAGCCGGCAGGGCCCGCTCGCTGGGTCTTGGCCGAAGACGCCGAGCCACGCCTGAGAGCGCTTGGCGAGCGCGGCGACATCATCAAGCGGCTGCACAAGGCGATTGCCAAGGATGGTATCGCACGCTCACCGTCCTCCTTTGCGCTCGAAGGCGAGCATCACGGTCAACCGATCATTGGCCGTCTCGTCGCCCGCGGACACGACGACGAATTGACGGGCAATGCCTTTGCCATTGTCGACGGCATAGACGGGCGCGTCCATCACCTCAAACTCCCCGATATCGAGGCGGCTGGCGACGGGCCGATTGGAGGCATCGTGGAGCTCCGCCGCTTTGAGGATGCGAGGGGACGGACACGCATCGCACTCGCGGTAAGATCGGAACTCGTCCTCGAAAAGCAGGTCGCTGCGGAAGGTGCCACATGGCTCGACCGGCAGCTTGTGGCGCGCGAGCCTGCTGAGTTCTCGCGCGCCGGTTTTGGCGCAGAGGTCCGGGCAGCCCTGGAACAGCGGATCGATGTGCTGGCAGAGTACGGGCTTACACAGCGGCACGGCGACAAGGTGCGGCTTGGCCGCAATCTGATCGAGACCTTGCGAAGTCGCGAGCTCGATCGCGCCGGCCGGCGCCTCGCGGAGGAGACGGGGCTTACGCATCTGCCTGCTCGATCAGGTGAACAGGTTTCGGGGACATACCGACAGCGGCTTTCCCTCGCCTCGGGGCGCTTTGCCATGATTGATAATGGGCTCGGCTTTCAGCTCGTGCCTTGGGCTCCTTCACTAGAGCGGGAACTGGGCAAACAGGTGAGCGGGATCGCAGGTCCAAGCAATGTCGATTGGTCCTGGGGCCGCAAACGGGGCCTGTCACTTTGACTGGCAGTTCTCCGCTGGGCTGCGATCCACGACAGCGGCGCTAGCTGCGGCTGCGCTCGCCCACGTACAAGCGAAGCCCGCTATCGTTTTGTCGTGAGAAGAAGTTCGCTGTAGTCGCGCTCACCGCAACCACGTCCCAGCGGGTCTTGGGGGCCGGGACATTCGCTGGTTCGTCCATTCTGCGTGCCCGGTTCCGAGCAACTGTCTCCTCCTGGAGATCTTGATGCAGGTGCGAGTTTTCGCTAGATGGCATGTGTTCATTTAGGAGAAGTGACGGTGACGATCGGTACTGTAAAGTGGTTTAACACGACCAAGGGCTACGGTTTCATCAAGCCGGATGACGGCGGCCCCGACGTCTTTGTGCACATCAGCGCCGTTGAAAAGGCCGGATACACCGGCTTGGCAGAAGGCGCTCGGATCAGCTTCGAGGCCAAGGCTGGTGGTTCCGGCAAAGTATCAGCCGAGACTCTCCGGATCGGATAAGGCCGATATCGCCGACGGCGGCGGCAACGGTTGGATCGGAATCCCTCCTGAAAAGGGACCCGATCTCGCCAAGAAGATAGCGTCGCTAGTGGGCGATACGGCCGTGCCATGGCATCGATCTGGACCCGGGCGCACCGTGAGAACCAGTTGGTTAGATTGACCCAATCTACCCGCTGTCATTTCCGCGAACTGCTGCGGCTTGCCGTTGGGGTGACTTCAGCGTTGCTCTCGATCGGGCCAGCCGGCACCAGATGCACGATGCGATAGCCATTCTCGTGCAGATAGCGCAAGAACGCCGGCATCATTGCGGCCGTTCGGGTCTGGGCATCGTGCAGCAGAATGATGCCCTTGCTTGCGACCTCCAGCCGCTCGGTAACTGTCTTTAGTTCTTGTTCTGGGGTTAGGTTCTCCCAGTCGCCCGCCGAAAGGTCAGCTCCAAACACGACCATCCCGCGCGAACGCAAGAATTCGAGCATCGCTGGGCTCGAGTCGAAATACGGAAACCGGAAAAAGCGCGATGGCGGGCTTTGGGCGGAGGCGCCCTTGAGCGCCGTCTCATCGGCGGCAATTCCACGATCAATATCCTTCTTGGCCTGTTCGAAGGTCATCTTCGACATCATCGTATGCGACCAGCTGTGGTGTGCGATGGTGTGGCCCTCGGCAGCAATTCGGCGAACGAGCTCTGGAGACTTCGCGGAGGACTTGCCGACCAGAAAGAACGTGGCCCGTACGCATTCCTTGGCGAGCGCCGCCAGTACCTTTTGCGTGCTCGGCGGCCGCGGCCCGTCGTCAAAGGTGAGGACGACCTCATGGTCAGCCAAAGGGAGCGTTTCCCGAAAGCTGTTCGAGCCAACGCGCGGGTGGGCCTTTGCGTCGACCTCGAGGACGCGGGAGGTGCCGAGCACATCCTGCCGTGGGCAGTCGGCCGCGTCTGTCACGACTATCCCGGCAAGTAGCAGGGTCACAGCACCAGCAAGCGGCGTGGTCAATCTGAGCAGGCGCGTCTTTGAATGCGCCACACCTCCACCCTTACCTGAGCCAGCAGCATTGCCGAAACACCATAACCTCATGCGATTCAGGTGGCTCTTGGGAAAGGGCAGCTTGGCGGCGGGTGAGCTTATCTATTGCGCGATCGTCAGAACTCCGGGACCCATTCAGCGACACTTCGCGAGGATCGAAGGTCGTCCGTCCCTCCAGCGTTTGAGCGCTCCAGGAGGGCAATCATCAGGAACGCTTCACATTACTTGAGCGAAGTCAGCGTTTTTCTGCCCATCCATGAGCTCTTACGCACATAATCGGCGTTTCGGCGCCGTCTCATGATGCAAACCTCGATCAGTCCCGCTTCGCTTGAATGGGCGTTGGCTACGTATCTCAGCTTTGTCCCCGCCGATCTCTGCGCTGCCACGCGCGCCACTGCGACGCGAGCACCATTGTAGTTGTGTGCGCACGTCGATATGCCGAGATATCCCGATCATGTCGGCAACAAAAATCATTTGGCACCAGGTCATCCTGGTCTGCCTCATCGTGCTCGCGTTCCTGTGGGCTGCGACCGAATGGACAGCCTGGCGGCTTGCGTTCCAGCAACAGCTTGGGGCTCCCTGGTTCAAGCTCGGGCATTGGCCGATTTATCAGCCGGCAGCTTTCTTCGGCTGGTGGTTCAAGTTTGATGCTTATGCGCCCGTCGTTTTTCTGGAGGGTGGCGCGATTGCTGCAAGCGGCGGCATCGCGGCCATAGCCCTCGCCATGTTGCTCTCGGTCCTGCGAGCCCATGAAGGGCGGGACGTCACCACCTACGGCTCGGCGCGCTGGGCCGATCTACGCGAAGTCAGACGGGCCGGGCTGTTAGGCCCTGACGGCGTCGTGCTCGGCCGGTTCGGACGTCATTATCTGCGCCACGACGGGCCCGAGCATGTGCTTTGCTTTGCGCCGACGCGCTCCGGGAAAGGTGTTGGCCTCGTCATTCCGACCCTTCTGACCTGGCCGGCCTCCACCATCGTCCATGACATCAAGGGTGAGAACTTCCAGTTGACCTCTGGGTGGCGCGCGCAATTTGGGCCCGTGCTGTTGTTCGATCCGACCAATCCGGCCAGCGCCGCCTACAATCCACTCCTCGAGATCCGCCGTGGCGACTGCGAGGTGCGAGATGCTCAAAATATCGCGGATATTCTCGTCGATCCTGAGGGTGCACTCGAGCGCCGCAATCATTGGGAAAAGACCAGCCACTCACTCCTGGTGGGGGCAATTCTGCATGTCCTCTACGCCGAAGCCGATAAGACCCTCGCCGGGGTTGCAAATTTCCTTTCGGATCCATCTCGCCCGATCGAGGCTACGCTCAACGCAATGCTGGCGACTCCGCATCTTGGGACAGGCATCCATCCAGTCGTCGCATCAGCGGCACGCGAGCTTTTGAACAAAAGCGAGAACGAGCGCTCGGGTGTGCTCTCGACGGCGATGAGCTTCCTCGGGCTCTATCGTGATCCGGTAGTTGCCAAGATCACCGCGCGAAGCGATTGGCGCATCCGTGATCTCGTCGACCATCCTGAATCCGTCTCACTGTACCTCGTGGTGCCGCCATCGGACATCGTCCGCACCAAACCCTTGATGCGGCTCATCCTGAACCAGATCGGACGGCGTTTGACCGAGAGCCTTGATCCCGACCGGCGCCGGCAGAAGCTGCTTCTGATGCTTGACGAGTTTGCAGCCCTCGGCCGGCTCGACTTTTTCGAGAGCCAACTCGCCTTTATGGCAGGTTACGGCATCCGCAGCTTTCTCATCACGCAGAGCCTTAACCAGCTCGAACGCGCCTACGGTCCGAACCATGCGATCCTTGACAATTGCCACGTCCGGATCGCCTTTTCGACCAATGACGAGCGCACCGCCAAGCGCGTCTCCGACGCGCTCGGAACTGCGACCGAATTGCGAGCCATGAAGAACTATGCGGGCCACCGCTTGAGCCCTTGGCTTGGGCACTTGATGGTCAGCCGCCAGGAGACCTCCCGTCCGCTGCTGACCCCCGGCGAAATCATGCAACTGTCTCCGCAAGACGCGGTCGTAATGATTTCCGGTGTGCACCCGGTCCGTGCCAACAAGGTCCGCTACTATGAGGATCCGCAATTCCAGCGACGTGTCTTGAAGCCTCCCCGCTTGGAGCCGAACAAGCAGCCCACCCGCCCAGATGACTGGTCAGCCCGCGCCCCAATATCGCCGTCGCGCCAGCTGCTGACTAGGCGCGCGGGCAGGAGCGACGAGGCGAACGGCGGCTTACGCCGCGAGCCGGAATTGCCGCAGCATGAGGAAATCGAGATCAAGACGCCGGCCGGCGAGCACGAGTTCGACCCCGAGCTCGGGGAGGGTGACGCGGATGCCGTCCAGGCGCAACTGATGAGCCGGTCGGTGCAGGGAGTTGCGCGGACCGTCACCCTCGATCCGGACGATGGAATGGATCTGTGAGCGAGGCAGTGTGAAAAAGGTCCAGCTCAGCATCTATCTCGATCCCGAAACGTTCAAAACGCTCGAGGCCTTCGCAAGCCGCGGTGGCCGGTCCAAGTCGCTGGTGGTCGAGGCCGCTATAGGTTCCTTCCTTTCTCCTGACGATTCCGATCGGCGCGAGGCTGTGATAGGAAAACGGCTGGATCGGATTGTGCGGGTGCTCGAGCGTCTTGAACGCAATGATGACATCACGCTCGAGACCGTCGCGCTCTTCATCCGGTTCTGGCTGACCTCAACTCCGGCATTGCCGGAGCATTCGAGCCCTGCCGCTCGCGCTAAGGGCGGTGAGCGGTACGACCGCTTTGTCGAAGCGCTGGGACGACGACTTGCGAGCGGATCCAGCGTCCTGAAGGAGGTAAGCATCGACGTGCAAGCCTCCGAGAAAGCCGAATAGATACTTCTGCGCGCAGAGTGCCTGTGACGGCCCTTGGCGATCGAGCAGCGCCGGCCTAGGGGAGCCGAGCCGGCGCGCGCGCAGGCAGACTGACACAGAGTCGTGAAGCGCGGGGGGCTTTCTTGAGGTCCCAGAAGGCCATCGCGAGTGGCCCCTAGCTGCTGCGCAGGAGGCTGAGAGATCCCGCTCATCTTGAGCCCGCCTCGTCTTTCTTTGGCTACGCCAGACTACGACGCCGATGTCGGCGCGATTGATGTCGTGGTCGGATTGACCCTTCTGTCGACGCATCATCGCTGAGCCGATTCATCTGTTTCGACCGAAAAGGCACGCTGCACGGGTAGCGTGTGCCGTTTCGTGCGGTCGCAATTGAGGAGCTGAAGAAACAATGCAGATCGATGGTGAGGCTGAACATCAGGCCAGCTCGATTGGGAATAGTTCCGATGGCGAGGTGCAGCCGACCTCGAACGAAGGTCCGCGAACCAAGAAGATCATCGTTCAGCTCTCCGAAAGCATCTTGGAGCGGCTTGAAGCCGCGACCGAACGCACGGGGCTCGGCAAGAGCATGGTCGTCGAGACGGCGCTTCAGCGTTTTCTGGCTCCTGCGCAAGGGGCCGAAGGGCTCATCCGTGAAACTCTGGACCGGGTGAGTGGCCAGATGGCAAGGCTCGAGCGCCAGGTCGCGATCGTTGCCGAAACAGTGGCGCTGCATGCGCGCTATCACCTCACCGTTACGGCGGCCATGCAATCATCCCAGCAGCGGGACGCATGCCTCCTCGGCCAAGAACGCTGCAAGGTTTTGGTCCAACAGCTCGAGCGCGGCGTGCGGTTTGGCCAACCATTGATTCAGGAGACGATTGATCGGCTCGGAAGGGCGAGCTGGCGTGCCTCTGAAATCGGTAGCGGTGTATCAGAGAGGCGAACTGTAGAAGAACTGCTTCAGGAGGCTTCGTCCGCACCCGCTGTAGAGGGGGGCTCCGAGCCGCGCGCTGCCGCCGAGGAGGGCGGCAGCAAGGTGGACTTTCGGAACCTGTCCAGCTCGTTGTGTTGAACGCACCGTCCAGAACGGCAGAAGCGGGCTGAAAGGCCTCGCCGCGCAAACAACGCCTGTGGTACGCATCGAGCCGCTTCCTGTGTGGCGGCTCATCGCCTGCATCTTTCTTCCCTTCGCGGCCGGGTACTACCTTGCTTACCTGTTCCGGACGATCAATACGCTGATCGCTGGACCCCTTGGCTCCGACCTCGGGCTGGGCGCTGCCGACATCGGGCTGCTCACGTCGATCTATTTCCTGGTCGTCATGGCGGGTCAGATTCCGATCGGCATGTTACTAGATCGCTACGGGCCGCGCCGGGTCCAGAGCTTGCTCTTGGTTGTGGCAGCAGCGGGGGCCGCGCTCTTCGGACTATCGACGGGTTTCGTTTCGCTTCTCATCGCCCGCGCGATGATCGGACTTGGGAGTGCAGCAGCGCTGATGTCGGGCCTTAAAATGATCGTCCTCTGGTTTCCTAGAGAACGTTTGGCCCTCATCAATGGCTTTATGATCATGCTGGGTTCGTTGGGCGCGGTCACGGCAACCGCTCCTGCCGAGGTGCTCCTGGACGGGATAGGCTGGCGCGGCCTGTTCGCGGTGCTGGCCGCCGCAAGCGCGCTCGCTGCCATTTTGATCTATCTGGTCGCTCCCGAACGAGTCGACAGCCCATCAGGCAGCACGAAGCCGGCCACACTGAAAACCATCTACTCTGATCAACGCTTCTGGCGGATTGCCCCCCTGTCGGCAACCTGTATCGGGTCGGCCTGGGCACTGCAGTCCTTGTGGGCGGCACCTTGGCTTTGCGATATCGAACGGCTCAATCGAACAAGTCTCGTCAGCGAGCTGTTCGTGATGGCGACTGTTTTGAGCCTCGGGGCGCTGGTCTTGGGCGTGCTTGCAACCTGGGTGCGCAGCCGTGGCAGGAATATGGAAGTGTTGTTCGCGGCCGTCGCGGCCCTGTTGATCGGAGCGGAGATCGTCCTCATCCTGCATCCGCCCTGGCCGTCACTTCTGCCCTGGTGCGTCGTGTCGGTGGCCGGATCGGCCACCGCTGTGACCTACGCCATCATAGGAGATTATTTCCCGCCCCAACTGGTCGCGCGCGCGAATGGTGGTTTGAACGTCCTGCAATTTGGCTGGGCCTTCATCGTGCAGTACGGGACGGGACTGATCCTTGAGCGATGGCCCGTTGAGGGCGGCCACCATCCTTTGATTGCCTACCAGACCGCGTTCGGACTGAACATGCTGCTACAGCTGGCGGCGCTCGCCTGGTTTGCCGGTCCATGGTTTCGAAGCCGGAAAGGGAAGAAGAGGACTTCGGCCCTACTCCAACCGGCCTGCGGCTGGAGCTCGGCTCATGCCGCTATCCCGGCGAGCGAAGCTGCGGTGCTGGAGGCGGATGAACACCTGGAGTGGTGACGCGAGCTTGACGGGCTGATGCCCAACGAGTGCTCATTTTTCAGCGCCGCCGAACACGAGCTTATCGAACCTTCCTTTCCGACTCCTGCTGTTTCTACGCCAGACTACGACGGCGATGATCCTGTCTTGCGATAGCGTAGGATCTGCTTTTTCTACTTGTCTCACATGAGGCCGCTGAAGGGCAGGGCCTCGACCATGTGGGGCAGCCGTGGCGATACATTCATTTCATTCGGAAGCCGAGTTGCGCGGGGCGCGCATGCTCCGCACCGCCCTTGGGCCGGCCATTGCGGGCTTTTTGGAAGATCAGACCGTTGTGGAGGTGATGCTCAATCCTGACGGGCGGCTATGGATCGACCGATTGTCGAGCGGGCTTACAGACACCGGAGAGAGCCTTTCGGCAGCGGATGGCGAACGAATCGTCCGACTGGTCGCGCACTATGTAGGAGCCGAAGTTCATCCCGGCTCCCCCCGGATTTCGGCTGAGCTGCCGGAAACGGGGGAACGTTTCGAAGGATTGCTGCCGCCGGTTGTTGCCGCGCCGACGTTTGCGATCCGCAAACCGGCGGTCGCCGTGTTCGGCCTGGACGACTATGTCGCCGCAGGCATCATGAACGTGAGCCAAGCGAGCGCGCTTCGCAATGCGGTCGCCGCACGGAAGAACATCCTGGTCGCCGGCGGCACCTCGACCGGGAAGACCACGCTGACAAATGCGCTGCTTGCCGAAGTCGCGAAAGGATCGGACCGCGTCGTTCTCATCGAAGACACCCGGGAGCTTCAGTGCAGGGCACCGAACCTCGTGGCATTGCGGACCAAGGATGGCGTGATCTCGCTCTCCGACCTTGTGCGCTCCTCTCTTCGCCTGCGCCCTGATCGCATTCCGATCGGCGAGGTCCGTGGGGCCGAAGCCCTCGATCTCTTGAAAGCCTGGGGCACAGGACATCCCGGCGGCATCGGCACGATCCACGCGGGGACCTCGCTTGGCGCGCTGCGCCGGCTCGAGCAGCTGGTCCAGGAAGCCGTCATCACCGTCCCGCGTGCGCTGATCGCAGAGACCATCAACGTCATCGCCGTGCTCTCTGGCCGTGGCGGCGAACGGCGTTTGAGCGAACTCGCGTGCGTCAACGGCCTTGGATCATCAGGCGACTACAGCCTTTCGAACATCGGAGATCAGTCATGACCACACGAGCCTCTCTCGCGCGCGGTTTTAACTCATTTGCAGCATTCGCCACCCTTTCCCTCGCCAGCGCGCCGGCCTGGGCCGCCGGCTCGAACATGCCTTGGGAGCAGCCGCTCAACCAGATCCTGCAATCGGTCGAAGGTCCGGTCGCAAAGATCATTGCCGTCATCATCATCATCGTGACCGGGCTGTCGCTCGCCTTTGGCGACACCTCGGGTGGTTTCCGGCGGCTAGTCCAGATCGTGTTTGGCCTGTCGATCGCATTCGCCGCATCGAGCTTCTTCCTGTCGTTCTTCTCATTCGGCGGCGGAGTGGTGATCTGATGGACGAGCCAGTCCCGGGGTTTGTGGCTCCCGTCCACCGCGCGCTCACCGAACCGATCCTGATGGGCGGGGCGCCGCGCGCGGTTGCTATTCTCAACGGCACACTGGCCGCCGCACTCGGTCTCGGCCTGCGCATGTGGCTGGCGGGCCTTCTCTTCGCCTTCGTGGGTCACATGGCTGCGGTCTGGGCCGCAAAGCGCGATCCGGAATTCGTAGAAGTCGTGCGCCGGCATGTTCGCGTTCCCGCTCACCTCAGCACCTGAACTGTCCCATGATGAATCTTGCCGAATACCGCCGTTCAAGCACACGTCTTGCCGACTTCCTGCCCTGGGCTGCCCTGGTCGACGAAGGGATCATTCTCAACAAGGATGGATCGTTTCAGCGAACGGCCCGGTTCAGAGGGCCGGATCTCGACAGCTCCGTGCCTGCCGAGCTTGTTGCGGTCGCTGGCCGCCTCAACAATGCACTCCGTCGCCTCGGATCCGGGTGGGCCGTGTTCGTCGAGGCGCAACGTCATTCGGCAGGAGGCTATCCGCCGGATACATTCCCGGACGTCGCCTCGGCGCTGGTGGATGCGGAGCGCAAGGCGCAATTCGAACAAGCCGGCAGTCATTACGAATCGAGCTACTACCTGACCTTCCTTTATCTGCCTCCGGCAGAGAGTGCTGCGGCAGCAGAGCGCTTGCTGTACGAGGGCGGCCAGCGCGCTGCGGGAGCCGATGCACGCGAGGTGCTCGCCGGCTTTAACGACCGGACCAGCCGCGTGCTGCAGCTGGTCGAGGGTTTCATGCCGGAATGCGGTTGGCTTGATGACGAGCAAACCCTGACCTACCTGCATTCGACGGTCTCGACCAAACGGCACCGCGTGCGCGTGCCAGAAATCCCGATGTATCTCGATGCGCTGCTGGCCGATCAACCGCTGGTAGGCGGTCTTGAACCCATGCTGGGCGACGCGCATCTGCGCGTTCTGACGCTCGTGGGGTTCCCAACCGTGACCACGCCCGGGATTCTTGACGAGCTGAACCGGCTGGCATTCCCGTATCGCTGGTCGACGCGGGCTATCATGCTCGACAAGACAGATGCCACAAAGCTCCTCACCAGGATCAGGCGGCAATGGTTTGCCAAGCGCAAATCGATCGCCTCGATCCTGAAGGAAGTGATGACGAACGAGGCCTCCGCGCTTTTGGACACCGATGCCCACAACAAGGCAATGGATGCCGATAGTGCGCTCCAGGAATTGGGTTCGGATCAGATCGGCGAGGTCTTCGTCACGGCAACGGTCACAGTCTGGGACAGGGATCCGCGCGCAGCCGACGAAAAGCTCCGCCTCGCCGAAAAGGTCATTCAGGGCCGGGACTTCACTTGCATGGCCGAGACGGTCAATGCCGTCGAAGCGTGGCTCGGCAGCCTGCCTGGACAAACTTACGCAAACGTCCGCCAGCCCCCGGTCTCGACCCTGAACCTCGCCCATATGATCCCGTTGTCTGCGGTATGGGCCGGAGAGGTGAGGGATCACCACCTCAAGGCACCCCCGTTGTTCTTCGGCAAGACTGAAGGTTCCACGCCATTCCGGTTGTCTCTGCATGTCGCAGATGTCGGCCACACGCTGGTCATCGGACCGACGGGCGCCGGCAAGTCGGTCCTGCTGGCGCTCATGGCGTTGCAATTCCGCCGCTACAGCGCGGCGCAGATCATTGCGTTCGACTTCGGCGGCTCGATCCGCGCATCGGCGATCGCCATGGGGGGCGACTGGCATGATCTCGGCGGCGCGCTCGAATCGTCAGAGCTCGTCGCCCTCCAGCCGCTTGCGCGCATTGACGATATCGGCGAGAGAGGCTGGGCATCCGACTGGATCGCATCGATCCTGACGCGCGAGCGGATCGAGGTCACGCCTGAGACCAAGGATCATGTCTGGTCGGCATTGACCTCCCTCGCCTCGGCGCCGGTTACGGAGCGGACGCTGACTGGACTATCCGTTCTCCTGCAATCCAACGCTCTCAAGCGCGCCCTGCAGCCCTACTGCCTCGGTGGGCCATACGCGCGGTTGCTGGACGGCGAGCACGAACGGCTGGGTAAAGCCTCCGTCCAGGTGTTCGAGACCGACGGATTGATTGGGACCTCTGTCGCCCCCGCAGTTCTGGGCTATCTGTTTCACCGGATCGAGGACCGCTTAGACGGCCGTCCGACACTGCTCATCATCGACGAAGGCTGGCTCGCGCTCGATGATGCCGATTTTGCCGGCAAGCTTCGCGAATGGCTCAAAACGCTTCGCAAGAAGAACGCCTCCGTCGTTTTTGCGACCCAGTCGCTTGCCGATATCGACAGCTCCAAAATCGCGCCTGCCATCATCGAGAGCTGCCCGACCCGGATCCTGTTGCCAAACGATCGCGCCATCGAGCCGCACATCATGGCGATTTATCGGCGCTTTGGGCTGAACGACCGCCAGATCGAAATCCTCGCCCGCGCCACCCCCAAGCGACACTACTACTGCCAATCTCGACGCGGCAACCGCCTGTTCGAGCTCGGACTTGGCGAAATCGCGCTCGCCTTCGTGGCCGCCTCGTCCAAAGCCGACCAGGCTCTCATCGATCGGGTGCTTGCCGAGCACGGAAGGGGCGAGTTCGTCACCGGTTGGCTCAAGGCGCGCGACCTCGGCTGGGCCTGCAATCTCATTCCGCAGCTCGCCAAACAGGGAGCGCTCTGATGAACCGTATCCGGCCGATTCTGGCGGCAAGTATCATCGCCATGACCATGGTCCAAGCGCTCGGCGAAGCAAAGGCGCAGTGGATGGTGTTCGATCCCAACAACTACGTTCAGAATGTGCTGACCGCCGCGCGTGAGCTGCAGCAGATCAACAACCAGATCACATCGCTCCAGAACGAAGCGCAGATGCTGATCAATCAAGCGAAGAACCTGGCGAGCCTGCCTTATTCGTCGTTGCAACAGCTCGAGCAATCGATTCAGCGCACCCAGCAGCTACTCTCGCAGGCGCAGCGAATTTCCTACGACGTCCAGCAAATCGATCGCGCGTTTTCCACCACCTATGCGCCGGCATCGGTCAGCGTGTCCAATGGGCTCCTTGTCGCAAATGCGCAGACGCGTTGGCAGAACTCCGTTGCCGGGCTGCAGGACGCCATGCGGGTCCAAGCGAGTGTTGTCGGCAATCTCGACACCAACCGCACCCAAATGTCGGCCCTGGTGACGGCGAGCCAGGGAGCATCGGGTGCGCTTCAGGCAAGTCAGGCCGGCAACCAGCTCCTTGCGTTGCAAGCTCAGCAGCTTGCGGACCTTACGGCTACTGTCGCTTCGCAAGGTCGTGCGCAAACGCTCGAGTCTGCCCAGCGCGCAGCTGCGCAGGATCAGGGCAGGGAGCAACTGCGGCGCTTTCTGACCCAGGGGCAGGGCTACCAACCAACAACCGTGCAGATGTTCCACTGATCATGAAGAAACAACTTGAACGACTGCCCGCCGCGGCAGCGCTTGGTCTTGCTGTCCTGGTGGTTGGCGTCTGCGCCATTCGGTTGGGTGAGGACGGGAGCGCGACCCAATCTTCCGTCTATCTCGCGTCAGAACCCGATGCGACCGCGGCAAAGCTCGAGCAATGCCGCACCGTCACCTACGAGCAGAAAGAGACTCTTCTGGAATGCCAGAAGATCTGGGCCGAGCAGCGCAGGCAGTTTTTGGCAGGAAGTAGATCGACAGGTGATCCGGACAGCCGGACAGGCGCGGCGCCATTCCTCTCCCCTGTCCCGCGCAAGGACGAAAGTCGCCACCCGTCCGGTTTTCCCTCCATTCCAAGCCAAACCGAGTGAGCCATGGGTGGTACCTCCGTCATCGATCAGTTCCTGGAAACCTTCACCCGCTACATTGATTCCGGGTTTGGCCTCGTCGGAGGCGAAGTGGGCTATCTCGCTACGACGCTGGCCGCGATCGACCTCACGCTCGCGGGCCTGTTCTGGTCCTTTGGCACTGATGAGGAGATTCTTGCCCGGCTCGTCAAGAAGACATTGTTTGTCGGCGTCTTTGCCTATCTCATCGGCAACTGGAACAGCCTTGCGCGCATCGTCTTCGAGAGCTTTGCAGGCCTTGGGCTAAAAGCCTCAGGCACAAGCCTGTCGTCGGCAGATTTTCTGCGGCCGGGCCGGATCGCGCAAGTGGGGCTTGATGCCGGCCGCCCCATCCTCGACTCGATCTCGGGGCTCATGGGTTATGTCAGCTTCTTCGAGAATTTCGTGCAGATCGTGGTCCTGCTGTTCGCCTGGATTGTGGTGCTGTTAGCCTTCTTTATTCTCGCCATCCAGCTTTTCGTCACGCTTATCGAGTTCAAGCTGACGACACTTGCGGGCTTCGTTCTGATCCCCTTTGGCCTCTTCGGCAAGACCGCCTTTGCGGCCGAGCGCGTGCTGGGTAATGTCATTTCCTCCGGCGTCAAGGTCCTGGTCCTTGCCGTCATTGTCGGCATCGGTTCGAGCTTGTTCTCGCAGTTCACGGCAGGCTTCGGCGGCAACCAGCCGACCATCGAGAACGCGATGGCACTGGTGCTCGGTGCGCTCACACTTCTGGGGCTCGGGATTTTCGGGCCCGGTGTTGCCAACGGCATCGTCTCCGGAGGTCCGCAGCTTGGCGCCGGGAGCGCTGTCGGGACGGGCCTCGCCGCCGGTGGCGTTGTTGCGGCTGGCGCAGGTCTTGCCGCCGGCGCGGCCGGTCTCGCGGGCAGCGCGATTGCTGGCGCGGCACGTGGAGGCAGCGCGATTGCAAGTGGTACGGTGAGCGTGTCGCGGGCGGGGAGCATGTCCGGCGCAGAGGCAAGTGCGTCAGGTGCGGCTAGTCCTTTACGTTCTCTCGCCGCTGGTCTTGGTGGATCGTCGAGCCATGCCGGTCGGGAAGAGGGGGACTCTTCCGCCGCGGCTTCCGACGCGCCCCCTTGGGTTCGCCGGATGAAGCGGGGGCAGACGATCAGCCATGGCGCATCGGCGGCTACCCAAGCGATCCGTTCGGGCGATCACGGCGGAGGGGGCGGATCTGTCGACCTCTCCCAACAGGACCGCTGACGCTTCACATCGACCATTTCCATTGCTGAGCAGCTTGAGGTCAAACAATGTTCAAACGATCGGCCGTTCACTATGGCCGCATGCCGGAACCTGTCACTCCGTATCAACGCGCCGCCCAGGTTTGGGATGATCGCATTGGGTCTGCGCGCGTCCAGGCCAAAAACTGGCGCCTGATGGCGTTTGCCTGCCTCTTCTTGTCCGCTGGTTTTGCCGCCGCCCTGGTCTGGCAATCCGCACACGGGACGATCACGCCTTGGGTAGTTGAGGTCGATCAATTGGGGGAAGCTAAGACTGTTGCTGCGGCAAATGCCAGCTACCAACCGACCGACCCTCAAGTCGCTTTTCACCTGGCGCGATTCATCGAGCATGTGCGTGGTCTGCCGATGGACGCCATCGTGCTTCGCGAAAACTGGCTGCGCGCCTATGATTTCACGACGGATCGCGGTGCCGCGGCGCTCAATGATTATGCCCGCAACAACGATCCGTTTGCCAAGCTCGGCAAGACGCAAGTCGCGGTCGAACTCTCGAGCGTCATCCGGGCCTCGCCTGAGAGCTTTCGCCTGGCCTGGATCGAACGCCGCTACGACAACGGCCAACTTGCCGCAACCGAACGGTGGACTGCGATCCTCACCATCATCGTGGAAATGCCTCGCGATCTGGATCGCCTGCGCAAAAATCCCCTTGGCATCTATGTCAACGCGATCAACTGGTCAAAGGAGCTCGGCTAACCATGCCGTCAGATATCGTCATTGCGTCGCGACACGCGCGGCCGCGCTTGCCTCTAGCTCTTCTTATCTGTCTCTCGACGCTCGGCGGCTGCACGACTTTCAGGCCGCCGCAGATCAGCTACGACAACGAGCTCCCGCCGGCCCCGGATTTGCCGGCGCTTACCGATGACCGGCCGCGACCGCTGCATCTGCCGCCGATCTGGAAGGCTGCGCGAGGCGGCAAGAGCGCGGAGGCCAAAGAGCCTGTCGAGCGTATCGAAACCGCAAATGACGCTGCACGTGTGCAGCCTCGCAAAGCGGGCTACTACAATGCGGTGCAAGTGTTTTCCTATAGTCCGGGCGCGCTCTACCAGATCTATGCCGCGCCGGGACAAATTACGGACATTGCCCTCGAGCCAGGTGAGCAGCTGATCGGCTCGGGACCCGTCGCCGCGGGCGATACTGTGCGCTGGGTGGTCGGCGACACCGAAAGTGGGAGTGGCGACAGCCGCCGCGTTCACATCATGGTCAAGCCAACCCGTCCCTTGATCGAGACCAACCTCGTCGTCAATACTGATCGTCGCACTTACTTGATCGAGCTTCGCGCAAAAGAAAAGCCCTATATGCCCTCGGTCGCTTGGTTCTATCCGGCGGATCGTGGCGAGCGAACTCGGGCTTTACCGCCGGCACCCTTTATTCCGGACCTGCCGGCGCGCCGGTACCGTTACGCGATCGAGGGCGACAGCCCGCCGTGGCGTCCCGTCAACGCCTATGATGACGGCCGAAAAACTTATATCGAATTCTCCCCCGGCGTCAGTCAGGGCGAGATGCCGCCGCTCTTCGTGATCGGACCCGACGGCAAAACCGAGCTTGTCAACTACCGCGCGTACGGAAACGTATTGATTGTTGACCGGCTGTTCGCGGCCGCGGAGCTGAGGCTCGGCGAGGAGCACCAGCAGAAGGTCAGGATCGTGCGAACTGACGGGAGGTCGCTTTGAACGATCGTGACCAGGCGATCGATACACCAAAGGAACCGCCTCGCCCCAGGCCGCCGGAAGAGATCGCCGAAACGCTGCGGCTCCGGCCGGACCCTCCACAAGTGGCCCGCCTCTCGCGAAAGGTCCTGATTGGCGTCAGCGCCCTGGTGCTCGTGCTGATCACCGGCGCGGTGCTCTGGGCGCTGCAGGAGAAACGGTCTCGTGTCTCAGCGCCTGAGGAGCTTTACGCCACCGACCGCCACAGTATCGCCGATCAGCTCGCGATCTTACCAAAGGATTACACCGAGATCCCGAAGGATGTGCCGCGCCTGGGGCCGCCCTTGCCGGGCGATCTCGGCCGCCCGATCGTCGCAGCACAGGGCCCTTCGACATCCAGCTCCCTTGGTATCGATGCCGAACAGCAGCGTGTCACGCAGGAGAGCGAGGCGGCACGGACCAGCAAGGTATTTGCCAGCACCAATGTCCGGCCACAGGCCCCCGCCACCTCGTCGAGCGAAGCCCGATCGAGCGCCGCGCCATCATCCGACGAAGCATTTGCTCAGAATGGCCAAGACCGAAAGCTTGCATTCGTCAGTGCAACAGTCGATCGCCGAACGACAAGCTCCGATCGCCTTGTGAGGCCGGCATCGCCTTTTGTCGTTCAGGCCGGAACGGTCATTCCGGCCGCTCTCATCACAGGAATCCGCTCCGACCTGCCTGGCCAGATCACGGCGCAAGTCACAGAATCGGTGTACGATTCTCCTACCGGGCGAGCTCGCCTTATCCCCCAGGGAGCAAGGCTGATCGGAAGCTACGACAGCCAGGTTGCATTTGGGCAATCGCGCGTGCTCCTGGTCTGGACGCGCCTTATCATGCCGAACGGGAGGTCGATCGTTTTGGAACGGCAGCCCGGCGCAGATGCGGCGGGCTACTCTGGTCTTGAGGACGAAGTCGACAATCATTGGAAGGAATTGTTGGGGGCCGCCGCTCTTTCGACGCTGCTTTCCGTCGGAACGGAGGTGAATTCCGGCGCGGATAGCGGCAGTACCAACAGCGATCTCATTGCCGCGCTCCGGCGTGGAGCTGGGGATTCGATCAATCAAACGGGCCAGCAGATAGTCCGTCGCAATCTCAACATTCAGCCAACTTTGACGATTCGTCCGGGATTTCCGGTGCGGGTGATCGTCAACCGTGACCTGGTGCTCGAACCGTATAGGGGGTGACGACGATGGCCAAGCTTAAGCTCGGCGCAATTGAGGACGAGAAGCCGGTTAAGGTCACGCACGAACTCCCCGCCGGCATCCACCGGGATCTCGTCGCCTACGCCGAGATCCTGGCGCAGGAGACGAAACAGCCCATTACCGATCCTGCCAGGCTGATCGCCCCCATGCTGGCACGGTTCATGGCGGCTGACAGAACTTTCCGCAAGGCCCGTCGGGGCCGTCAGCGTCCGAGCGGAGGTGAGGAATAGCGCTCGCAAGGTAACTTCAGGAAGGCAGTCAACTTTGGGCTCTCATTGCCAACTCGCAAGTATGCCGAAACATCAAATCAACTTGGGCCAGCACCCTCGCACAGGTCGCGATAGACGAGGCCTGCATAGTTTATGTTCATGTCGCTCCAACACGAGACTAGTCCCTGTTTTCATGCTTATCAGGTTTTTGATGGTGCCGCGGCTGACATCGCGGCGTCCGATCTTAGGAAGGTCCTCAGGCGACATTGGTTTCGAAACCAAAGGATCTTCAAGCTCTTTTCCTGGACCGTAATGACTGACCAGCACCGACCCGCCGCGCGGATCCGTGCAGTAGGCAGTGTCGTGCATCGAGAGAATGCTCATGGGGTGAGCGCGTCTACTTTGAACATGAATACCGGAGCGTCGCTGGTTGGATCTGATGGCGCATGGCTGCGCGAATGCGTCGTCCTGCACGTTTCTGAACCAGGGCACGCCTTCGCATAAGGGTCGCCAGACGTCCTCAGAGCCTGGCCCAGAAAGACGGACACATTTTTAGGCCCTAGCCGGGCAGTGAGTTAGCGGCCTCAAATGAGCAGCGATCAGCCAGGCCGGTTCGGTCGCGGCAGAACCTTCTTAGTCTTTGGGCAGGCGGCGATAGCTGTCGATCATGCAAAGGTACGCTCGACGACCCAGCGCCTCGGCAGGAACTGGAAGCCGTTGACGCCGAGTAGTCGCTAAACGGTGTCGATCGTGCTCGGTCCGCAGTCGGAGAGTGCGTTGACGGGCTGTTTGCTGCGATAGATCGATCGGCAAAGACGGGCCCAGCCCTGGGAACCAGTCTCGCAGGTGCATAGGAAGGGCGCCGTTGGAGATGAACATGTAAGGCCAGAAGAAGACGGTTGGTGTCGGTCACGAGATGGCGCTTGCGTCGATGGAGGCGCTTGCCGGGGTCGAACCCACGTGGCCCGCCGGCCTCCGTCGTAGAGGCCGTCTGGCTATGCATGACGTCAACTGTCGGTTGGGCTTCGCCTAAGCTTCCGGCGTGCTTTCGGATCGTCCCGGCGATCAGCCCCTACTCCGCATCGGTCAGTTCGCTTGCGTAATGCGGTCGACTGCGCTGATACTGGATACGAGTGGGCTTTGGTCCTCGGCATGGCGTCCCCCTCCCTCGAATCTTTTGCAGATGCGAAGGAATCACAAGCCCGCCAAAACCAATCCCCTTTTCGGTCAGCTCTCGGCACACGAGAGCGTTTTCCGTCGCTTGCCAGGACCGGGCTGCTCTTCGGTTGGGGCAGTTGGTCCAGTTAGAAGATGCGGTACTTGGCGTGCGGTTTAAGACGAACCGGGCTGTTCGCATGAGCAGCACTCGGGAGGCGCAGATTGCGCCAGCCGCGAAGCATCATCCGGAATAGCCCGATCAACTCGGCCCGTTCTGGTCGAAACAGACCGCCGGTTCCGAGGACGCGCCGCCGCACGGACTTTGGCGAGACACTACTTGCAACTGGCTAGCAAACCCGAGCCCATATACGAAGACTTGCGACCTTTGCTGAGGTGGTGTCTAGACGCGCGATTCGCGTATAAGAAAGAAGAGGACACAAGGGGCACGGAGGAATTGTGTTCGTACGTGTTAGGGACGGCGAGGGGGCATCGCTCGGCATTGGAAAACAACTCAATATCAGCGAGCGACGTTGCTCGGTGGAGTATTTTGATGCTCCGATCTCTGAGCCGATCGTACTCGACTTGGATGTTGGCGCCGTTGAACCCGTGACCCTGCCCGAGCAGACTCGCGTTTATCATTTTAATGATGCGTTGGGTGCTTGGGAGATCGGCCGCCTTCTCGACGATCATGGCGAGAAGCAGTTTGTCCGGTTCCCGAATGGCGTTTCCAGGTATCTCAATGTGTCGGACGTCTTTGTGCGGTGTCGCCGTGCAATCGAGGACCCGACGACATTTCTCGGCGCCAAGATCAGCGAAACGCCGCGGTTTGTCGAAGGCCCCAGGAGTTTTGTCCGGAGCGCGATCGCTCAGCGCGCTGCTGCTATGGGGATGTCGGCGCTGGCCTCGTCCTCGGTGGAGCTTGAGGCACATCAGATCGAAGTGGTCCGGCGCATTTTGCAAGATCCCGTACAGCGCTACCTACTTGCTGATGAGGTCGGCCTCGGCAAGACGGTCGAAGCGGGGATTTTGATCCGTCAGTGCATCCTAGATGCAGGCGACCGCGCGCCGGTTCTGGTGATCGTGCCCGAAGCGCTCGTTCCACAATGGCGATCAGGACTCGAATCGAAGTTCTTCCTCGGGGACTTTCTCAACAGAACGATACATGTCTTGGGTTTCGAGGAGAGGAACAGAATACAGCCTCTTCTTGGCAAGGCCGACATGCTGGTCATCGATGAAGCTCACCACCTGACCGGCCATCGTCCAACGTATCATCCGGGTGGGCTCTACGACGATATTGCGGCCGCTGCCCCGAAGATCGAACGTGTTCTCCTGCTCTCGGCCACACCAGCGCTCCATAACGAGCGCGGCTTTCTTGAGATGCTTCATCTCCTGGATGCCGACACCTACAACCTCGCCGATGAGGATGGATTTCGGCTTCGGGTCGAGAATAGGCAGGCGCTCGCCGGCATCGTCGCGGGTCTCACACCTGAAAACATGCTTTATCTTGATCACCCGCTCGACTGTCTGGCGCAGATGTTTCCCGACGACACGTTGCTGCAGGAGCAATCGCGAGCGCTACGCGCCATAAGTGATAAGATGCCGGCTGAGGATGACCCCGCCTTGGTCGAGGCGGTAGGTCGCGTGAGAGCTCATCTCAGCGAGTCGTATCGCCTCCATCGACGTATCTTGCGGCATAGACGCCGCAGCGTTGCCGGGTTAACGCCCGAAGCGAAGCAACCGCGATGTACCCAACCCGGATCTTCTACGGCTCGGGTTCAACAGATGTCGATAGCTGGACAAGCGGCGTGACGCGCCCGCCTGGTGTACCGAACAGCGTGCGCGGCGTAAGTTGACGGGCCGGCATGGCCTTGGCGCGCTTCGTCATACGGTCCGCGGCTATCTGGAAGTGCACGCGGCTAGGCTTTTCATGACGCTTACTTGGGTCAGCTTACGCGCCCCGGGGCGGTTAAAGCTTCATCTTCTGCCGACAATGCGCAGAATTTCGGCCTGTAACAGGCCACATTGGTCAATTCCCGATCTCTCAGCAGAATACAAGGTTCCGGATGACTTTATCGTCGAGCTCGGATCGGGAACAGGTCGAGCTTCCAACGACAGGAGAAGGTGCATTGATTTTCGAGGTGTTCACCACCTGTGCGGCTGAGGTAAGTGCAGGGCGCGATACTGCTCAAGAGACGTTTCGGTTTACTCGAGTAACAAGGACGAGTTGGTGATGACACCCTCCACATCTTTCGACAGCAGCGCCGTCACTGTCTTGGTCCATGGTTCCGAGGTTGCTCGCCTCGCCCGTGAACGCTTTCCCGGCTTGCGCATCTTGAGCGCCAAGGATACTGCGTCGCTAGAATCCCAAGTGGGGGATGCGGATGTTATTGTGGGCTCCGGCATCGATTTTCCTCCTCAAGTCTTGGACAAGGCCCGTCGGTTACGCTGGTTCCAGTCGACCTCCGCAGGCATCGACGCGATTTTGCCGACTTGCAACCGTATCCGCGATCTCATGGTCACCAATGCTCGGGGTGTCCATGGTGATTCCATCGCAGATTTTGTAATGACGGGCATTGGTATGATGCATTGGGACTTCCCACGCTTCATGCAAGAGCAGTCTCGCAAGGAATGGCACACGCGACCGGTGCTGCCGATTTCGCAGAAAACGCTCGGCGTCGTCGGGCTCGGCTCGATCGGGGCCGCCATCGCACGCCGCGGCAAGGGCGCGGGGATGACAGTGCTCGGCACGAAGCGCGATGTGACCACGCCAATGGAGGGCGTCGATAGGCTCCTCCCGTCCGATAAGCTGGCAGAGCTTTTGCAGCTCTCCGACTTCGTTGTGCTTGCCGTTCCTCTCGTTCCCGAAACGACCAGGCTAATCGGCCGAGAGCAGCTTCGTCTTATGCGGCGCAGTTCATTTCTCGTTAACATTGCTCGCGGGGCTGTCGTTGCAGAGAGCGAGCTTGTGGAGGAACTCCAAGCAGGCACCATAGCCGGGGCCCTTCTCGATGTGTTTGAGCAAGAACCGCTCCCGGCCGACAGTCCGCTCTGGACAATGCCTAATGTTCTCGTCGCCCCCCACGTTTCAGGGTATCCGAGCGACTACTCGGCTCGTCTGTTCGAGATATTCGCCGCTAATCTGCAACGGTTCATCGAGAAGAGGCCGTTGCATAATGTGATCGACCTGACGCGAGGGTACTGACTACTTCGGAAGTTCAAGGGGAGTGCTCGCTCTGCATTTCGCTGGGGTTTGATTTCAGAGGTTCTCGCGTGGCGCGTTCCTCCCATGGTTGCGGGCCACTCCTGTAGGAGTGGCCCTTTCTTTGAAGCGCACTCTCAACGTTCGCGCCTCCAGCCGACGATAGACACCGACCGAGGGCGCATGACGCCGATCAATATGCAGCACATCACAGTGCAGAGGGCTTCCTCACTTGCTCATGCCGGCTCGATCAGGGGTTCTGCGGTCCGTCTGTTTCTCATAGGGCGCGCCCCGCCTGCATGGCCAGTCTGGAGGGGCGCATCGGGCTTTCGCGATGATAAATGAAAGCTCTGACTGCAGGTGTTTCGCGGCACCTCATGAGCATCCGCTCCGGCCCGCAATGTCTGCCGCAAAGCTCTCCAGGGACGTGTTTTGCTCTTTGGTCGTTCCGATCCGATCTGTCCCAGCTTTTTTCGGGCTTGCTTGCATCGAGGTCGAGCGTGACGTGACAAAACCTTCATCGGCCATCAAGGATGTGCAGGATTACTGCTCCGCGAGCGGCTTTATTAGTCAAATCCCGACTAGGCGGCGAAGTACAAGTCGCGGAGATAAAAACCTATCGCTGCCCGGGTTTGACCAGGGCTGTTTCTCAGCGATCGTAGCGGGTGGGAATGATATCCCAGGTGTTCATCACCTGCGCGGTTGCGCGGAGTGGGACCGCGGTAGAGCGGCAGCCGCATGTGCGGTGAGGTGAGGAGTCATGTCTGAGAGGCGGCTTCGAACAGTCGGGCTATTAGGGGGTGGGGTGATCGGCAGCGGCTGGGCCGCACGGTTTGTCCTCAACGGGGTGGACGTGCGGCTGCATGACCCCGCCCCTAATGCGCTGGAGCAAGTACAGCAGCAACTCGAGAATGCGCGGCGGGCATATCGACGATTGACGCGAATCTCGCTGCCGCCTGAGGGGCGTCTGTCGGTCGCGGAATCGGTTGCGGACGCGGTGCGGGGCGTCGAACTCGTGCAGGAATCTGCGCCGGAGCGGCTGGAGTTGAAGCAGCAGCTACTCGCGGACGCCAGCCGGACGGCCGCGCCGGAGACGCTGATCTGCTCCTCGACATCAGGCCTGCGTCCGTCCTTGCTACAGGCGGACATGGACCGGCCGGAGCGTTTCGTTGTAGCGCACCCCTTCAACCCCGTCTACATGCTCCCTTTGGTTGAATTGTGCGGCGGAGAGAGAACGGCGCCCGAGACGCTGACGCGGGCGGCGGATATCTACCGCAGACTTGGAATGCACCCGCTCCTGGTGCGCAAAGAGGTAGACGGATTTATCGCAAACCGGCTTCAGGAGGCCATGTGGCGCGAGGCGCTCTGGTTGGTGCACGACGATCTGGCCACGGTGCAGGAAGTCGACGACGCCATCCGCTACTCCTTCGGGCTGCGCCGAGCTATCATGGGGCCCTTCCGCTTTGCAGGTGGAGGAAGCGGCATACGCCGCTTCATGCAGCAATGGGCGCCGACGCTGAAGTGGCCGTGGTCGAAGCTTACTAACGTGCCCGAACTCACGAACGCTTTCCTCGACAAGCTCGCCAAGCAAGCAGACGATCGAGGCGAGACGCTTACCACTCTCCAGATCGAACAGCAACGCGACGACTGCTACGTGGCCCTTCTTCAAGGACTGCGTTCACAGGGCTATGGCGCGGGTGAGACGCTTGCTCTTTGGGAGCAGGGGCTGCGCGATACCAGCTTCCAGGTCGACGATGGCTGCGGCCCATTGCGGATGCCGCCGGCCCAGATGCCGTCTGACTGGCTCGACAGTAACGGGCACGTCAATGAGAGCCGCTACCTGCAGCTCTGCAGCGAGGCCACCGGTACCCTCGAACGCTATGTCGGTGTGAACAGCGAGTACCGCTCCAAGTGCGGCGCTTTCTATACCGTCGAGACACACCTATTCCACCTCGGGGAACTGCGCGCCGGCGACCGCGCCCAGGTGCTCACGCAGGTGCTCGGTGCCGAAGACAAGCGCCTTCACGTCTTTCACGTTCTCATCCGTGAGGCTGACGAGAAGCCGGTTGCGATGGCAGAACAGATGCTGATTCACGTCGACGCCACTACCCGACGTAGCGCGCCCGTGCGGGGCGAGGTTCGTGAGCGGTTGCTTAAGCTTGCTGAGCGGCACGCCAAGTTGCCTCGTCCCGAGCGCGTTGGCGCCAGCATCCGGCAGCGCTGACATCGAAGCAAGATTCTTCTCGCCGAAAGACATCGATGGATATCGCGTTCACAGAAGAAGAGCAGGCGTTCCGCCAAGAAGTCCGTCAGCTCTTGCGTGACAATGTTCCGCCGGAGATACGGCGCAAGCTGGCTGAAGGACGAAAGCTGTCAAAAGAAGAAACGGCAGCCGGGGTGCGCATCCTATACAAAAAGGGCGTCCCCACCTGGCCAAAGGAGTACGGAGGAGCGGGCTGGACCCCGGTGCAGTACTACATTTTCACAGAGGAAGTGCGAGCGTTCCCCGCTTGGACACAGTTTGGCTACGGCGAGTCTCTAGTCGGCCCCGTAATCTACACCTTCGGCAATGAGGCCCAGAAGAACTACTACCTGCCGCGTATAGCCACCGCTAAGGATTGGTGGTGCCAAGGCTTCTCAGAGCCAGGCGCGGGCTCCGACCTCGCCTCGCTCAGAACGCGGGCCGTTCGTGACAGGGACCACTATATCGTCAACGGTCAGAAGGCCTGGACGACCTGGGCGCAATACGCTGATTGGATCTTCTGCTTGGTCAGGACAGATTCAGAAGCGAAGAAGCAGCAGGGCATCTCCTTTCTCCTGGTCGATGTGAAGACACCTGGCGTTACAGTGCGTCCTATCGAGTTGATCAATGGTGGTCACGAGGTCAACGAAATCTTCTTTGACAATGTCCTCGTTCCGATCGAGAATCTAGTCGGCGAAGAGAACAAGGGCTGGGACTACGCTAAGTTTCTTCTCGCGAACGAGCGATTTTCGGATGCCGGCGTAACCTCTTCCAAGGAAGGCATCCGCCGCATCAAGGACCTTGCGGTACGCTCTTGCGTCGGCGGGAAGCCATTAATTGACGACGCGGTGGTTCGGGAGAAGATCGCCACGATTGAAGTCCCGCTGAAGGCGCTCGAAATGACGCAGCTCCGCGTTCTAGCAAACGCCTCGAGGCGGCAGCAGAGTCCGCAGGACCCCGCTAGCTCCATCCTAAAGCTCAAGGGCGCCGAAATCGAGCAGGCGATTGCCGAACTGCTGATGGATGTAGTCGGACCCTACGCCCTTCCTCACGTTTCGGAACACCAACTCGAAACTAACGAGCCGCCGATCGGGCCCGACTGGGCTGCCACGATCGCGCCCGGCTATTTCTACAGTCGCGCGGCATCAATCTATTCGGGCTCGAGAGAAATCCAGAAGAATATCATCGCCAAGGCAATCCTGGGCCTCTGACGCTCGGCCTCTCATTCAGGAGATTCTAGACCGTGAACTTTGATCTGTCGGAGGAACAACAGCTCCTCAAAAATAGCGTGGAGCGCCTTTTGGCCGATAGTTACGGCTTCGAAAAGCGCCGCGTCTATCAGACCGACGCGAAAGGTTATAGCGACGCCATGTGGGCGCGGTACGCAGAGCTCGGGCTGCTTGCATTGCCGTTTTCAGAAAAACATGGCGGCTTCGGCGGCGGCGCCGTCGAGACCATGATCGCTATGGAGGCATTCGGGAGGTCGCTGATCCTCGAACCATATTTCGCGACGGTTGTCCTGGCCGGTGGTCTACTTCGGCTTGGGGGGAGCGAAGCACAGAAGGCCGATCTGATCCCCGGTATCGCAGAAGGCCGATTGAGGTGCGCCTTCGGCTATGCCGAGCCGCAGTCGCGCTACGATCTCTCTGACGTCGAGGTCCAGGCGACGAAAGACCACGAAGAATGGATTCTAAACGGAACGAAGTGCCTCGTCCTCCACGGCGATACTGCCGATAAGATCGTCGTCTCGGCACGGACGTCCGGAGGCACACGACACAACAATGGAATCGGGCTCTTCATTGTCGATGGCGACGCGCAAGGCCTTAGCCGCCGTGGCTATCCGACGCAGCATGGTCTGCGTGCTGCCGAAATCACGCTCGAGAAGGTACGGCTCAGGAACGTTGATGTCATTGGCGATCCGGAAGGTGCGTTTCCAATCATCTCGCGGGTCGCGGACGAGGCGGTTGCGGCGCTATGCGCGGAAGCTGTCGGGTGCTTTGAAACAATGCAGCAGACCACGCTTGACTACCTGAAAACCCGGGAGCAGTTCGGCAAGAAGATTGGCGCATTTCAGGTGCTGCAGCATCGTGCGGTCGACATGTTTGTCGAATTGGAGCAGTCACGCTCGATGGCCATGTATGCCGCGATGATGGTGGGCCATGACGACGCGACTGAGCGCGAGCGTGCCGTGTCCGCGGCAAAGGTCCAGATCGGCCGATCCGCGAAGGCAATCGGCCATCAATCGATCCAACTTCATGGTGGCATTGGAATGACCATGGAGCACAGCATCGGCCACTACTTCAAGCATGTGACCATGCTCAACATACTTTTTGGCGATGCCGACCACCACCTCAAGCGACTTGCCGCTCTTGGAGGGCTCAGCAACGAGCCAGTCAATTGAAAACGTCTCCGGTAACCTGTCGAATTCGGATGGCGCATTTACCTCCTGCGTCTGCGTCATTGCACGTTCCGGCTGGAGGAGCATCGAAATGCCTCTCTCTTGTTTCGCAGGCGATGCCGCACAGAGGGGCTGATCAATGAACAAGCTTGAGCGTCTTCTGCGGCCCAATTCGGTCGCCGTGTTCGGCGGTAAGCAGGCTGCCACTGTCATCGCGCAATCGATCAAGATGGGCTTTGCTGGAGAGATCTGGCCAGTCCACCCCACCAAAGACGAGGTTGCTGGCCGGAGAGCCTACCGGTCCGTGGCAGAGCTACCCGGCTCACCAGACGCTGCCTGGGTCGGCGTCAACCGGCACCTCACGATCGAAGTGATCAGGGCGCTGGCCGACCGTAATGCTGGAGGTGCCGTCTGTTTCGCGGCTGGCTTCCTCGAGACTAAAGCCAATGATGAGGATGGCGAGCGACTGCAGGCCGAATTGGTCGCCGCCGCCGGCGAAATGCCGATCATCGGCCCCAATTGCTACGGCTTGATCAACTACGCCGACGGCGCGCTTTTATGGCCCGACCAGCATGGTGGCATCCGACTTGCCGAGGGGGGGCATGGCGTCGGCATTATCACACAGTCCTCCAGCATCGCCATCAGTATGACGATGCAAAAGCGCGGTTTGCCCATTGCGTTCCTGATGACCGCCGGGAATCAGGCCCAGACCGGGCTCTCCGAAATTGCGCTCGGCTTGATCGAAGACACTCGCGTAACCGCGCTCGGCCTCCACATTGAGGGCTTCGACTCAGTAGCCGGTTTCGAAAGGCTGGCGGCACGGGCGCGAGAGTTGAGAAAGCCCATTGTCTCCATGAAGGCCGGCCGTTCGGAGCAGGCGCGGCGGGCGACAATTTCGCATACGGCTTCGATTGCTGGATCCGACGCCGCATCCGGCGCATTCCTTGAGCGCCTTGGAATTGCCCGGGTCAATTCCCTTCCCGCTTTTATCGAAACGCTCAAACTGTTGCACGTGACCGGGCCATTGTCGGGATATCGCCTATCGTCGATGAGCTACTCGGGCGGCGAAGCCTCAATAATGGCGGACACCGCGGAATGTCGCCTGGTGCATTTCCCATGCCTCACTGAGGAGCACCGCGCACGTGTTCGAGCAACGCTCGGGCCCTTGGTCGCAGTGGCCAACCCTCTCGACTACAATACATTCACGTGGAACAACCAGCCGGCCCTCACCGCGACCTTCACCGCAATGGTGTCGGGCGGCTTCGATCTGAATATGGCGGTCCTCGACTTCCAGCGCCCCGACCGCTGTTCAAATGCAGGTCCCTATTGGACCATCGTGCGCGCATTCGAAGCCGCGCTGGCGACCCACAAGGCGAAAGGCGCGATTGTCACCTCGCTGCACGAGAACATGCCTGAAGACTACGCTGCCGAACTAGTGGCGCGGGGCATCACGCCATTGTTCGGCGTTCCGGAAGCTTTGGATGCAGCCGAAGCGGCCGCCTTCATTGGTTCTGCTTGGCGCGAGCCAACGGCCCAAGCCGTCAACATTGCAAGTTCTGGCACACGCGCACTCGGCAGGGTTACGCTTGATGAAGCAGAGGCGAAAGCACGGCTGATGGAGGCCGGGCTACCGTTACCGAAAGGCATTCGCGCTGTTAGTGCGGTGGAGGCGGTATCTTCATCCGAAGCGCTCGGTTTTCCAATTGCGCTGAAGGCGCTCGGCGTCAGCCACAAATCCGACCTCGGGGCGGTGCGGCTCAACCTCAGGGACGCTGCAAGCATCAACAGCGCGGCGCGCGATCTGCTGCCTCTCGGCAGTGGGCTCTACGTTGAGCGCATGATATGTGATGGTGTCGCCGAGCTTATCGTCGGTTTTACTCGTGATCCAATCTTCGGCGTGGTGATGACGTTAGGCTCAGGCGGCGTCTTAGTCGAGCTATTGCGCGATAGTGCCACGCTGATGTTACCCACAACACACAATGACATCGAGGCCGCGTTGCGCGGCCTTAAGCTATACCCTCTGCTCGAAGGCTACCGGGGGCGGCCCAAGGCTGACGTGACGGCAGCAATCGAGGCCATATCCGGCATTGCGGCCTTCGTACAGCAGTACGCCGCGATCGAGGAACTCGACATAAACCCGCTGATCGTGTGTGCCGAAGGCAAGGGTGCCTGGATCGCGGATGCGTTGCTCGTAAGCGGAGAAAACAACGATGTCTGATGCGATCAGGACTCATCGCGAAGGCGCAATTCTCGAAGTCACCATGGACCGGCCCAAGGCGAACGCAATTGATCCCAAGACGTCACGCTTGATGGGTGAAACCTTCAAGGCGTTCCGCGATGACCCGAATTTGCGCGTCGCCGTTCTCAAGACCGCCGGTGACAAATTCTTTTGTGCCGGGATGGACCTCAAGGCGAGGGCGGAGGACACGAGGGGCGATGGTGACTGGGGTATCGGCGGCTTCGGCGGACTGCAGGAACTGCGCGAACTCAACAAACCTGTGATCGCTCAAGTCAACGGTATGGCTGTTGGCGGCGGCTTCGAATTGGCACTTTCCTGCGACCTGATCTACGCCTCCGATCATTCCTCCTTTGCGCTGCCGGAGATCCGCGCAGGAACGCTGGCGGATGCAGCATCGATCAGGCTCCCGAAGCGCATGCCCTATCACATCGCAATGGAGCTCCTCTTCACTGGCCGCTGGATGGATGTTGCAGAGGCACATCGCTGGGGTCTGGTGAATGAGGTGCTGCCCAAGGAAAAGCTCGAGGAACGGGT